>CAWAFF010000097.1:0-31171 GCA_963780945.1 uncultured delta proteobacterium
TGTCATCTTCATCTTCTTCGTTCGCCGGTTCTTGCTTTCCATAAAACCTGCTTTCATTATTTTTGGTTTGAACGATTTTCCCTCATCCTTCGCAAGCGGGCTCTGGCTGGTTTTTTGCGGTGCCAGGCATGTATGAAATGTGACAACCACATGCAGCCGATGAGACCGAGCAGAACCAGCATCAGAATTGGTTCATAACGTTGCACATCTTCAACCACAAGAGGATGCGCTCTTGCCGAACAGGTAGCCGGCAGAGGCAAAAATCGCCGCCCAGAGCAAGGCGCTGAGCAGGTTGATCCAGAGAAACCTTGTGGCTGGAAGTTTGGTCATGCCCAGGATTATGGGAAGGATGATCCTGAAACCATAGGTGTATCGGGAGATGAAAGCAACAAAATTACCATATTTCTCGATCAGCCTGAGAGCCTTGCGGAATTTTCTGGCAATTGAGGTGAAAATCTTCAGCAGCAGCGGCCCCTTCCAGCGTCCCAGGTAAAAATAAAACTGGTCGCCTAAGAAAGAACCGGCAAATGAGGTAAGAATAACAAGAGTTAAATCAAGGTAGCCCTGAAAGGCCAAAAATCCGGCCATGATCAGGATTGCTTCCCCCTCAAGGAAAGTGCCGAGGAACAAAACCCAGTAGCCATGCAATTCAAGGTATTCTCTCAGAAATTGCTGCACCGTTTCCTCCTGAGTAAAAACAGGTTCGAGGTTCGAGGTTCGAGGTTCTAGGTTCTAGGTTCTAGGTTTCCTTTATCCTCGTTCCTTTATCCTTTATCCTTTATTACTTATTGTATTCCGGATTTGCGCCTATTACTTCCACCGTCGGGCCATCCTCCAACAGATCTAATTCTCCCATGTCCTCTTCGTAAACCGCTTCGCCCACCGCCCAGTCATAGAGCTTTTTTGAATCACGTACTACCGGTTTTTCGGGAATTCCATAGACGCGGTTCTGCATGCCTTCGTCAGAGAGCCCGACACAGCCATGGGAAGCCGGTTTGCCGGGCAGATCGCGGGAGTGAATCCAGTAGGATATTTGATCTGGGCCGATATGGAAACGGATGGCGTTATCCATTGGGTATTGCTCCAGGTCATCCTCGGTTTTGTAAAGGGATGAGGAATGGTTCCGATGACGGGCATCAACCCGAAATACTCCAACGGGAGTCTCATGACCTTTTGCGCCGGTAGCGGCCGGCATGGAAAATTTAAGTTTACCAAACTGATAGGCACCCAGCCACTGTTCCGTCAGATCTATCAGGATATATTTCTCATATCGCTTGGCCGGAGCATAGGTGATCGGCATGGGTGTGTATTTCTTCACCGAAGCCAGATCCAGCGGCTCCTTGATGGTCATGCCGGGATAGACATGGCGTCGGTCGATGCGGTTGAAACGGGCAACCGTTGGCCAGTCCTTGCCATACAGGGATTCCAGAGTGTTTTCGGGCAGGATAAAACGGGCACGCCACGGCACGTTGTCGAGACTTGGGTACCAAACCCTGGTCAAATCTTCTTTGGCTGGATCCTTTGGACTGGACCCGGGTTCAGAGGTGGTGGAGGGCTTGTAAAAGACAATGGCAGCAACCATGGCGACAAGAAAAAGCAACAACAGTTTTCGTAACATCAATAAATCCTCAACAAACAGCCTGCTAAAACGACCAATGGGACCTGCAGCCCCATTAAAACAGTGCGAAGCGGGTCAAAGGTTTCAAGGGGAACTATTCCATTTGACCTTGGTAAATTCCTCCATGAGAATTTCCTCGACAGCGGTATAGGGGTCTATTTCCCTGGACATCATCCCGTCGACAATCTTGCGGAACCTGCCATTGACCTTGATATGGGTAAAGAACTCGGAAAAAAGCCGGTCTTTAAGGAGATCAATGAACATGGATGCATTTCTCTCTTCCAGCAGATGGTTTATAGCGCCGGATGAGAACAGGTAGTCCCGGTGGGCCTGGATTTCCGCCACCAACTCCTCAATGCCACGGTTGCACTGGGCCTCGGTCTTGAGCACCTTCGCTTGCCATTCGCCTGCTTTAGAAGGTTTCATATCGAGCATGTTGCAGAGCTCGCGGGTGGTGCGGTCGGCTCCCTCACGATCAGCCTTGTTGACGACGAAAACATCGCCAATCTCAAGAATGCCTGCCTTAATGGCCTGGATATCATCTCCCAGCCCCGGGACCATGACAACCGCGGTGGTGTGGGCCATGCGGACGATGTCGATTTCGTCCTGACCGACGCCGACGGTTTCGATAATAATAATGTCCATGCCCATGGCATCCATGACATTGACCACATTGCCGGTGGAGCGGGAAAGCCCTCCCCAGATGGCCGCGGGTGGCAAGGCTGCGAATGAAGACGCCGTCATCATCGGCGTGGCGATTCATGCGGATCCGGTCACCAAGGATCGCGCCGCCGGTAAATGGACTGGTGGGATCGATGGCGACAATCCCGACCCGCTTGCCGTCCTTGCGGTAGACGAGCAGTCAATTGATCCACAAGGGTGGATTTACCCGGCACCTGGCGGGCCGGTCAAGCCGATGATATAGGCGTTACCGGTGTGAGGATAAAGTGTTTTAAGCTCCTCCGCCGATCTTCTCAGGCCATCATCGATATCCCGCATCAGGCGGGCTGCCGAACGGATATCACCCTGCAGGATCTTTTCAGCTAAAGACATTGTTACACATCCTTTTTTGTTAAATCGCTGGGATCAGCTTGGAAGGTTGCCGGAAACAGAGCACTGAAGAGGCCCGATTCGAGGATGCAGCCATTTTTCAAGTCGCAATCCTCGGCCGCATTGATTGCCTTTTTCGCGTAAGCAGTTGCTGCGGTGGGATTGGCAGCAATCCGTTCGGCTACAGCTATGACCTCTTTCCAGAACGATATCGGCGCCGTGAACCCCATTGACATAGCCCATGCGTAAAGCATCTTCGGGACCATAGACATCGGAGGTCATGAAGATCTCATTGGCAAAGTTTCTTCCCAACAGTCTGGGCAATTTCTGTGTGCCGCAAAATCCGGTAAGAATACCCAGTTTGGCACCGGGGTGGGCAAATTTCAGGGCATCGCTGGCGATCCTCAAATCACAGGCCAGCGAAAGATCGCAGCCTCCCCCCATGGTAATACCGTTGAGGGCGCCGATAATGGGTTTCGGACAGGATTCCATGGCAGCAAACAAAGACTGCCCCAGTTCGGCAAAAGCAAAGGCATGATGGGAATCAAACTTGACCATTTGGCCGATGTCGGCGCCGACGGCAAATGATTCGCCGGGATAACCGGAAAGAACGATACAGGCAACATCATCGGCAGCTTCCATTTCAGCCACTGCCCGTTTCAACTCTTTCAGCATGTTAATGGTGAGTTTGTTGAAGCGGGCGCCCGAATCCATCATGATGAAGCCGACACGGTTTTTCACATTCAAATGCAGTTTGTTGTACAAGCAGTTATCCTCAAAAACCATAGGAGCGTCAGCGACAGCATGACCACAATCAATCATGCTGCAACTGCGCTCCTATTTTATTCATGATGCTCCAATCGATGTTTCGGAGACCGATCAGGCGCGGGGATGGACATTGTTACGCACCCAGGCGACAATATCCTCGGTGGAAGTCCCTGGGGTGAAGACCTCTTTGATGCCGAAGGATTTCAGGGCGGGAATATCGTCATCGGGAATGACGCCGCCACCGAAAACCATGATATCATCAGCGTTTTTCTCCTTGAGAAGCTGACATACCTGCGGCAGCAGCGTGTTATGGGCACCGGAAAGAATGGAAAGTCCGACGCAATCCACGTCTTCCTGGATAGCAGCCGAGACAATCTGCTCCGGCGTCTGATGCAGCCCGGTGTAAATGATTTCAAAGCCAGCATCGCGGAATGCCCGGGAGATAATCTTTGCGCCCCTGTCGTGACCATCGAGGCCTGGCTTACCAACAAGTACCCTTAGTTTCCGTTCAGTCATGGCATTCTCCTTTTATTTTAAAATAAATATTCATGGGATGATGAGGCATTTTCGCTTTATTTTTCGATGCCGATCCGCGCCGGCACGCCGGCCTTGTAGTAATGCTTGATTTCTTTCATCTCCGTGACCAGGTCGGCCGCCTCAATGACTTTTTCATGGGCATTTCTGCCGGTCAGGACCAGTTCGACCCGGGCCGGTTTCAGCGCGATGATCTCGCAGAACATCATCAACATTGATCAGGCCAAAGGATACTGCTCCATTGATTTCATCAAGAATGACCAGATCGTAACGGCCGCAGGTCAAGGCGTCTTTTGCCTTGCCCAGGGCTTCCCGGGCAAGCTGTATATCTTCCAGATCAGGATTGTCCTTGTTGACCCAACCTTCCCTGCCGGTCTGGATGATGGTCAGATAAGGGGCCAGCTTTTCTGCGGCAATATGTTCACCGTAGGGACCGCCACCTTTCATGAACTGGATCATGCAGACCATCAATTCACGGCCAACGGCACGAAGTGCCAGCCCCAGCGCCGCAGTGGTCTTGCCCTTGCAGTTACCAGTATATACCTGTATGCATCCCTGTTCCAGCTTCATAGCTATTTGCCCTTGAACTGCGCCGGCCGTTTCTCGATGAAAGCAGTCATCCCTTCCTTTTGATCCTCAGTGGCAAAACAGAGGGCAAAGGCATCCCGTTCCATCAGGCAGGCGGTTTTCAGATCGATGTCGGCACCAGCGCTGATGATCTCCTTCGCCATCTTTAGTGAAAGCATGCCGCGGCTGCAGATTGTTTTCAGCAAAGCAGTTGCCTCGCCAACCAGAGCTGTATCTTCATAGACCCTGTTTATCAGTCCTATTTGCAATGCCTTGTCGACCTCAATCCTGTCTCCCGTGAAAATCAGTTCCTTTGCCCGGGCCTTGCCGATCAGACGAGTCAATCGCTGGGTTCCGCCAAAACCGGGTATGATGCCCAGGCGAATCTCAGGAGCGGCGAACACTGCCGATTTGCCGGCAACAATCATATCGCAGGCAAGGGCCAGTTCGAAACCGCCACCCAGAGCATAACCGTTGACAGCAGCAATCACCGGCTTGCCAACCGATTCAATGGCAGACATCACATCCTGCCCCAGTTGAGAAAACCTGCCGGCCTCAAAGGGAGTCATGGTCCGCATCACGTCAATGTCAGCGCCGGCACAGAAAGAAGTACCCGCACCGGTCAATAGTATTCCGGCAACAGAACCATTGTCTTTGAGCGAAGCAAAAGCCAGCTGCATCTGCAGCAGAACCTCCCCGTTCAGGCAGTTTTTTACCTGGGGCCGATTCAGACTGACAACGGCGACATTTTCATCGTAGTCCATATGTAGAAGACGGCTTGGCAAGATGATCTCCAATTTTATTCTTTATCATAACTTTAATGAAACTAAAAAAGGCATGGAAATATACCAATACCGGGTGTTGGGTGTCAAGTTGAATTAAGCCTGCTATAACAATATATTACCATGCACATGCAGTACATTCCCAAGTCTTGCGCCGTCCTCTGGAATCACATCTCTTGACACGGTCTTGAGCTTCTGTTATTACAATTCACACAAAACAAAGGGCGATTAACTCAGCGGGAGAGTGCTACCTTCACACGGTAGAAGCCACTGGTTCGATCCCAGTATCGCCCACCATAAACAACACAAGGGGTTAGCTCAGAAATGGCTAACCCCTTTTCTTGTTTACATCCCTCCATTTCCTCGCCGATCTCACTATTTTTATTTTTCATAAGCAGTTGCGCAGCCCCCCACAACCAATATAATTTGTTTTTATAATAAATAATTTCAAATTAAATCACAAAGAAGCGTTATGTCTTGCAGATAAGATATGGGCTCACGCCCTATGAGGCCTACTATTGTATGGGGAGGGTAAAGTGAATTTCAAATTGTTTGCTGTCGTGGCAGCGCTGTTTGTCTGCTTCCTCAAAATTGCCGATGCTTCTGCTGCAATCCTGGTGGTAGCTCCTCATCCCGATGATGAAGCACTGATGTTTTCAGGGGTTATCCACAGTGCCCTGCAAAGTGGAGAAGAAGTAAAGCTCGTGGTTATAACCAACGGCGATTATTATGGTGTCCAGCGGGGATATATCCGGGAAGGGGAAACAATTGCCGCCATGGCGGGCGTCCTGGGGATGAAGGAAAGTGATATCATCTTTCTCGGCTATCCTGATGCAGGCTTGAAAACCATCTATGATTTATATACTGCTGCAGACCAGGTTTTTACCTCCCGTGCCGGGCAGACCCAGACCTACGGCAACCGCGGCCTGGGCAATATGGACTATCACACCTATAAATTCGGCACCTCCGGCAAATACAATACCATCAACATCCTGCTCGACCTGAAATCAATAATCGGCGACTACCAGCCCCAGCATATTTTCCTCACCAATGAGTACGATACCCATAGCGATCATGCCACTGCCTACCGCCTCGTTCGCGATGCCTTACTGGATCTCGCCGGCAATTACCCGGACTACCGGCCTGTAATCCATCACACAATGATCCATGGGGGAAGCGAAAGCATCTGGCCCACCCAGGCAGGTCCTGACCCATCCGCGATTTTCACCGCCCCCCCTGTTTTGTCCAGCACCCCGTTAAAGTGGACCAGCCGGGAAAGCATCAATGTGCCCCCGGTCATGCAGTCAAAACTGTTGAGTGAAAACCTTAAGCACTTGGCCATCATTTCCTATGTGTCGCAAGTGGATCCATACTTGCGGAGTTTCGTCCACAAGGATGAATTTTTCTGGCCTGAAAACTTGTACAGCACAAATTCTCCACCTGTGGCAAATGCTGGGGCTGACAGGGTGGTGTCAATGGGTACGACAGTGACTCTTGATGGAACGGCAAGCCACGATCTAAACAACGACTTGCTGGAATACAGCTGGAAGCAGATACAAGGCAAAGTGGTGACCTTGACCAACCCTACCAGTGCCACCCCCTCCTTTATCGCTCCCGCTGAGGCAACTTCGTTGATTTTTAAGCTGACTGTCTCCGATGGTAAAATCAGCAGCTATCCGGTAACGGTCACCGTTACGGTTACAGGTGATCAAACACTGCCGAGCCCTTGGAAGAAGCAGGATATCGGCATGGTCGGTCTGGCGGGAGATTCCGTTTATTTAAACGATACCTTTACCGTGCGCGGTTCTGGTGCCGACATCTGGGCCAACGCAGATGCCTTCCATTACACCTATAGAACCCTGACCGGCAATGGCCAGATCATCGCCCGGGTCGCCTCCCTGCAAAACACCAATTCCTGGGCGAAGGCGGGTGTCATGATTCGCGCCAGCCTGTCAGCAAATTCTTCCCATGCCTTTATGGCAATTACGCCGGGTAACGGCAC
Organism: uncultured delta proteobacterium; assembly: GCA_963780945.1. GTDB lineage: Bacteria > Desulfobacterota > Desulfuromonadia > Geobacterales > Geobacteraceae > Geotalea. The sequence continues at coordinate 7,322 of CAWAFF010000097.1, forward strand.
AGCCTTTCAGCGCCGACTTACTTCCGGGGCAGCTACACTACATACCAGCGGGCCAAAGGTTACTGCACCATACTGGGTGAAGCTGAAACGTGACGGTGACATCTTCACCGCTCATGCATCCAAAGACGGCGTCAGCTGGACACTGGTGGGAAGCGAAGCGATCGACATGGCCGATTCAGTACTGGTGGGCCTGGCGGTTAGTAGCACCAATAATGCAGCCCTGTGTACAGCGACCATGGATGGAGTAAGTGTCGCTGCTGCCGTTACGCCGCCAACGGTTATCATTACTGCCCCCGGCAATGACTCCACCTTTAAGGCACCGGCCACCATACCGATTTCCTTCACCGCAACAGCGGGTACCGCTGCCGAAATAAGCCGGGTCGATTTCTATGCAGGAACTACATTGATAGGATCCGGGACAACAGCCCCGTTTACCTGGAATGAAGTCGCAGCCGGTAATTATTCGCTGACGGCCAAGGTCACCGATTCCCTGGGAAACTCAGCTGTCTCGGCGCCGGTAAACGTTAACGTCGTGGTGGATTCTACCTTTCCCAGCTCCTGGTCGAGACAGGATATCGGCAATGTCGCTCTGGCAGGAGAAACAACTTACCTCAATGACGTCTTTACCCTGAAAGGTTCGGGGACCGACATCTGGGCCAACGCCGATGCCTTCCATTATGCCTATAAAACCATGTCCGGCGACGGGCAGATCATCGCCCGGGTCTCTTCCCTGCAGCAAACAAATGCCTGGGCCAAAGGGGGAGTCATGATCCGTGCCGGCCTGGCAGCCAATTCGCCCCACGCCATGATGGCCATAACTGCGGGAAACGGGGCAGCCTTCCAGCGGAGGCTGACGGCGGGGGGTGCGTCACTCCACACGGCAGGATGGAAAATCAATGCACCGTACTGGGTAAAACTGGTGCGAAGCGGCAATACCTTTACCGGTTACATATCCCAGGACGGTCTCAGCTGGGTGCTGGTGGGAAAAGACACCATTTCCATGGCCGGTTCGGCATTGGTGGGTTTTGCAGTAACCAGTCATGACAACAGCACATTATGTGCTGCAACCCTGGATAATGTGAGTGTAAGCGGTGTCATTGTACCTCCTACTGTGAACATTACTGCTCCTGCAGACGGTGCGTCATTTACTGCTCCAGCCACCATAACGATCACGGCGACGGCAACAGGTGGCACCGATGCCGGAGTAAGCAGGGTCGATTTCTATGCAGGAACAATGCTGCTGGGATCAGCCACAGCAGCCCCATACAGCTTGACCTGGCATGACGCACCGGCAGGGACCTCCTCTCTGACGGCCAAGGTGATCGATACCCTTGGTGGAACTGCCGCCTCGGCTCCGGTTACTGTAACCATCGTCGCCACCAGCATGTTGCCCAGCCCATGGGCAAAGCAGGATATCGGCAGTGTCGGTCTGCCAGGAGACGCAGTGTATCAAAACGGCATCTTTACCCTGAGCGGTTCGGGTTTCGACATCTGGGACAAGGCCGATGCCTTCCAGTACACCTATAAATCCTTAGGCGGCGATGGGCAGATTGTCGCCCGGGTCGCCTCACTGCAAAACACGAATGCATGGGCCAAGGCAGGAGTCATGATTCGTGCCAGCTTGGCAGCCAATTCGCCCCATGCCTTGATGGCGATTACGCCCGGCAACGGAGCGGCCTTTCAACGAAGGCGGACAGCAGGTGCTGCTTCACTCCATACTGCCGGGCCGAAGGTAAACTCTCCATACTGGGTGAAGCTGGTCCGTAGCGGCAACTTGTTTACCGGATATGTTTCCGCAGATGGTATCAGTTGGACGCTGGTGGGAACAGATACGGTCTCCATGGCAAGCTCGGTTCTGGTCGGCCTTGCCGTGACCAGCCACAACAATACGGCTCTTTGTACAGTGGCAATTGATGGCGTGGAATAGTCATCGTCAGGATCTAAAAAAGAAACAAGTCCATAGCATGCAAATCCATGCTGGTTGCGATTTTAGTCGCAGCAGCCCTTATTAAAATGTGCGTGAGTAGTCAACAGGGAAATTCCCCATAAAAATCCTGGCCGGAATCAAACCTTCCGGCCATTTCCCTTTCTGCATTGCTATTCATGTCTTCCCATGTTCACCTTGCTTTTTTGGACATTTTCAGGTAAAAGTCAAAAGTTAATTTCGCCTACATTAACGACTTAATGGAAGTGAAATAGCCTTAATTTTTGCGGATTTGCCTGATGGCTGGCATCTTCCCACCCGTTGCTTCACAGTTAATACTCCCGCAATTGCGTACCATGATAGGAGAATTGTGTTGAATCAGCTTCACACTGGGAGTGACTCCGTCAGTCAGCCCTCGGAACATGCCTGCCTCGGCTGGTGGTCCCCTTCATCACTACTTGATTCTAAACCTGAAGAAAACCTCTCCGAGGCACTTCGACAGGTTTCACGCACCGTTTATCTGGTGCACGGCGGTGGAACCGTCAGTGCCAGAACCAGCGGCAGCGCCCTGTTCGGCAAGGATAAACCTGAGGGGGCACTGGCCGTTATTGCCCAAGCGCCTCCATGCCTGCCACAACAGTTGGGCGACCCGCAGTTCTGCCGCGATCTCGGCCTCCGCTTCCCCTATGTGGGCGGTTCCATGGCCAAAGGTATCAGCTCTGCCGCAATGGTCGAGGAGCTTGGCCGTGAAGGCATGCTCGGCTTCTTCGGCGCCGCCGGCCTACCTTTTGCCGAAGTTGAAACCGTTGCCGACAGACTGACCAAAACCAATCTCCCCTATGGTTTCAACCTCATTCATTCTCCCCATGAACCAGATCTGGAAGATGCCCTTTCCCGTCTGTACATCGAAAAAGGGATCCGCGTCATGGAGGCCTCAGCCTTCCTGTCCCTGACCCTGCCACTGGTCCGCTATCGTGTCCACGGCATCCATCGCGCCACTGACGGCACCATCGTTACCCCGAATCGCATCATTGCCAAGGTGTCGCGGGAAGAACTGGCGGCCCGTTTTTTCTCGCCTCCGCCGGAGAAGCATCTTCGGGAACTGGTTGCTACTGGAGAGATCACCGAAGCCCAGGCCGAGCTTGCCGCCCAGATACCCATGGCTCAGGATGTCACCGCTGAAGCTGATTCCGGCGGCCATACCGACAACCGGCCCGCCATCGCCCTCTTTCCCACCATCCTCTCCCTGGCATCGCACCACGAGAACAATTACCACGGCATCAGATTGAGGGTCGGCCTCGGTGGCGGGATTTCCACCCCTGCCGCCGCAGCAGCCGCTTTCACCATGGGCGCCGCCTACATCGTCACCGGCTCGGTCAACCAGGCCTGCATTGAATCAGGCACCTGCGATGAAGTACGAAAAATGCTGGCCGACACCCGCCAGGCGGACGTGACCATGGCTCCGGCTGCCGATATGTTCGAAATGGGGGTGACGGTACAGGTACTGAAACGCGGCACCATGTTCCCCATGCGCGCGGCCAGACTTTACGAGGTTTATCGTACTTACGGCAGCATGGAAGAGATCCCCGCTGCCGACAGGGAAAAGCTGGAGCAGACCATCTTCCGCCGCAAACTGGAAGACATCTGGCAGGATACCCGTGCCTACTTCCAGCTCCGGGACCCTCGCCAGGTAGAGCGGGGAGATCGCGACCCAAAGCACCGCATGGCGCTGGTTTTCCGCTGGTACCTTGGACAGGCAGCCCATTGGGCAAAGGATGGCAACTCTTTACGCAAGATGGACTATCAGGTCTGGTGCGGACCGGCAATGGGAGCCTTCAACGAGTGGGCTGCCGGCTCGGTTCTGGAACCATACTCGCAGCGGACTGTGGTTTCCGCGGCCCTGAACATATTATTTGGCGCTGCGGTCCAGACCCGCGCCAGCGTTCTCCGATGCCAGGGGATCTGCCTGACGCCGGAAGAGCTGCTCATAAAGCCGCTGGAAATAGCAAAGATCAAGGAGTACCTTAGGTGAAAAACAACGACGTGAAACCTGACGCAACTGCAAGCAGCAGCACACCGCTGGCCATTATCGGCATCGGCTGCCTTTTCCCCCAGGCCAATGATCCCGATGCCTACTGGTCAAATGTTGCCGAAGGTATTGACGCCATTTCGGAGATTCCCCCTAGCCATTGGCAGATTGCCGATTATTTCGACCGGGACCCTAAGTCCCCTGACCGCACCTATGGCCAGCGCGGCGGCTTCATTTCACCGGTGCCCTTCAATCCCATGGAATTCAACATTCCGCCCAATATCCTGGAAGCAATCGACACCTCACAGCTACTGGGTCTTGTTGCAGCCGGTCAGGCCCTGAAAGATGCCGGTTACGGTCCCGGACCGCGACTATGATCGCAACCGTGCCAGCGTCATCTTGGGGGTAACAGGCACCCTTGAGCTGGTAATTCCCCTGGGAGCAAGACTCGGTCACCCGGTCTGGCGCAAGGCGTTACAAGAGGCAGGCGTCGATGAAAACATAGCCGAAGATGTCGTCCAGCGCATCGCCGATTCCTATGTCTCCTGGCAGGAGAATTCCTTCCCCGGCCTGCTCGGCAATGTGGTTGCCGGCAGGATCAGCAAACACTACGACCTGGGCGGAACCAACTGCGTTGTGGATGCCGCCTGCGCCAGTTCTTTCGGCGCCCTGCATCTGGCGGCCATGGAACTGGCCTCCGGTAAGGCCGACATGGTGGTAACCGGCGGCATCGACACCTTCAACGATATCTTCATGTACATGTGTTTCAGCAAAACCCCTGCGCTCTCCCCCACCGGCAATGCCAAGCCTTTCGATGCCGCAAGCGACGGCACCATTCTCGGTGAAGGTTTAGGCATCGTAGTCGTCAAGAGACTTGCCGATGCAGAGCGCGACGGTGACAAGATCTACGCCGTTATCCGCGGCATCGGTTCCTCCAGCGACGGCAAAGGGGATGCCATCTATGCCCCCAGCGCTTCGGGCCAGAAAAAAGCCCTTCTTGATGCCTATAGCCGCTCTGGAGCGCCTCCCGAAAGCATTGGTCTGATTGAAGCCCATGGCACCGGCACCAAGGTGGGAGATGCCGTTGAGGTATCCGCCCTGCGTGAGGTTTATGGTGAAGCAGATTCCCCCTGGTGCGCCATTGGCTCCGTCAAGTCGCAGATAGGCCACGCCAAAGCGGCGGCAGGCTCTGCCGGCCTGATCAAATCCGCCCTGGCCCTCCATCACAAGGTTCTTCCCCCCACCATCAAGGTGGAAAACCCTTTGAAGGAAGTTACCAGCGGCCGAACTCCCTTTTATATCTCCAAGGAAAAACGCCCCTGGCTTTCCCGGAATGGCCAGCCACGGCGGGCTGGTGTCAGCGCTTTCGGCTTCGGCGGCTCCAACTTCCATGTGGTTTTGGAAGAATACCAGCCAAACAAAGTGGAAACTGACTGGGACGGCAATGTCCAGATTCTGGCTTTTTCGGCTGATGACGTCCAAAAAATCAAAACTGATCTGGGCGCTGTTTCTGCCACAGCCACCTGGGAAGACGTCAGAAAACTCGGGTTGGACAGCCGTTCCACCTTCAACGGCAGCCATACCTGCCGCCTGACACTGGTCATCGAGCGGGACAAGACTAACCTGGCAGACCTTTTAGGCAACGTCCAGGCCATGCTGGGCAAAAATCCAGCGGGCTCCTGGAGCACCCCCAACGGCGCCTTTTTCGCCCATGGCGACTCTGCCGGCAGACTAGGCATGCTCTTTCCCGGCCAAGGCTCCCAGTATACCGGTATGCTCAGGGACCTCGCCTGCAATTTCCCACAGATGCTGGATACTCTGGCTGCTGCCGATGACGGCTTTGTTTCCGCCACCGGCAACCGCCTTTCCGATTTTATTTATCCCGCCAGCCCATTTGATGCAGAGACCAGGGAAAGACAGGAAGCCTCGCTGCGAGCCACCGAAACAGCCCAGCCAGCCATCGGCGCTGTCAGTACCGGGGCGCTGAAGATTCTTTCTTCTTTTGCGGTAGTTCCGGATGCCGTGGCAGGTCACAGTTATGGTGAACTGACCGCTCTCCATGCCGCCGGACGCCTTGACGAACCGGCACTCCACAACCTGTCGCGCCTGCGTGGCCATCTGATGGGTGAGGCAAAGGGGGACAAGGGGGGAATGCTGGCTGTTTCAGCGCCGTTGGCAAGCATCGAACAGGTGCTGGCCGAAGAAAAGATCGAGCTGGTCCTGGCCAACCGCAATGCCCCGAGCCAGGGAATACTGTCAGGGAAAAGCAGCGAAATTGACCGGGCTGCCACCATTTTCACCGCTCGTCAAATCTCCTGCAAAAAAATACCGGTTGCGGCAGCTTTCCACAGTGCTTTGGTCGCCGACGCCGCAGCTCCCTTTCTCAAGGCGCTGGAAACAATACCATTCCAGGGGGCGAGACTTCCTGTATATGCCAACACCAACGCCGCAGAATATCCTGCTGACACAACTGCAGCAAAAGCGCTTCTGGCCGGCCAGCTGGCCAACCCGGTGCAATGGGTTGCCGAGATAGAAGCCATGTATGCCGCCGGTATGCGCACCTTTGTCGAGGTCGGTCCGGGTGCACGCCTCACCGGACTTGTCAAGGCAGTCCTCGGTGAACGTCAGCATACGGCAATTGCCCTTGATTCCTCTGCCGGTAAACGCTCAGGCATCGCCGATCTCGCCAGGCTTCTTGCCCAACTCTCCGTGCTTGGTCATCAGGTCCAGCTGCCTTTGTGGGATTACGGCTATCAGGCACCGGTCAGCAGCGGCAAGAAACCGGCCATGACCATACCGCTGTGCGGTGCCAACTACATGAAGCCAAAAGAGAAGCGGCCGCCGCTGCCACCGCGTCCGGCAACGTCCCCGGTGGTGATACCTGCTCAAGCCGCTGCGGTAAATGTTGCAACCGTTACCGTGCAAACCCCTTCCATTCAGCCAATAGTGTCGGCTGCTTCCCGTGACACCCTTGCCGAATCACTGCGGGTTACCCGGGACAGTCTTGCTATCCTGCAAAAGATGCAGGAAGACACGGCGCAGCTTCATCGCCGCTTTCTCGAAGGACAGGAAGCTGCCGGCCGCACCTTTCAGACCCTGCTGGAGCACCAGCAGCGCCTGATTCAGGGAACGATACTGCCCACATCCCAGCCGCTTATGCCTCCCGCTGCCACGGCAATGCCGGTACCGCCTGCTGCAGTCCCTCCCGCATCCACCCCACAGGTTACTAAAGCAACCGCCGTCCCCGCCCCGGCTCCAGCAACCGTTGCCATACGTGATCAGATAGGGGAAACGCTTTTGGCTGTAGTCAGCGAGAAGACCGGCTATCCCGTTGAGATGCTGGAGATGGACATGGGCATGGATGCGGATCTGGGCATCGACTCCATCAAAAGGGTGGAGATCCTCTCCGCCATCCAGGAAAAGCTCCCCGGCGCACCAGTAATCGGCCCGGAACACCTGGGGACCCTGCGCACCCTGGGCGAAATTGCCGGCTACCTTGGCGCCGGATCTGCCTCACCGGCACCTTCGCAAAAGACAGCCACAATAGTAACAGCCCCGGCAGCGACAGACACCTCCAGGATAGCTGAAACACTTTTGGCTGTCGTCAGCGAGAAAACCGGTTATCCAGTGGAGATGCTGGAGATGGAGATGGGCATGGATGCCGATCTGGGTATCGATTCCATCAAAAGAGTGGAAATTCTCTCCGCCATCCAGGAACGCCTCCCCGGTTCACCGGTCATCGGTCCTGAGCACCTGGGCACCCTGCGCACCCTGGGGGACATCGCCGCTTATCTGGGTGCGGCGACTGCCGCTCCTGCACTGACAACCGCCACAAACGCATCTGCAGCCGTTGCCGGTGTTGCCGCCAGCAACATCGCTGAAACCCTGCTCGCTGTGGTCAGTGAGAAAACAGGTTATCCAGTAGAGATGCTGGAGATGGAGATGGGCATGGATGCCGATCTCGGTATCGATTCCATCAAAAGTGTGGAGATTCTTTCCGCCATCCAGGAACGCCTTCCCGGTGCACCGGTCATCGGCCCCGAACACCTGGGCACCCTGCGCACACTGGGCGACATCGCCGCTTATTTGGGAGCGGGAAAGCACGGCAGGCAGCAATTGCCCCACCATCTCACCGGCAGTCGCTGCCGGCAACATTGCCGAGGTTCTTTTAACAGTTGTCAGCGAGAAGACCGGCTATCCGGTCGAGATGCTGGAGATGGAGATGGGGCTGGACTCCGACCTGGGCATCGACTCCATCAAAAGGGTCGAGATCCTCTCCACCATTCAGGAGCGCCTCCCCGGCGCACCTGTCATCGGGCCGGAGCACCTGGGCACTTTGAAAACACTGGGTGAGATAGCCAGGCATCTTTCGGGCACAGGCGCAACGGTGGACGCCCCCCCTCAGGCGGTACAGCAGGCAACTTTTGAGCCTTCACCCGAGATACAATCGGGTATTTGTCGCAGCACCATTGTCCCTGTTGCCCTGGAAGATGATGCTGAAGCTGACGAGATCGCAATTGACAAGGACGCTGAATTCTGGGTAACGGACGATGGCTCACCGTTTACCGCTGAACTGTGCACCATCCTGTTCCGGCGTGGCTTCACCGTCCGCAGGATCAGCAACCACGAAGGACATGAAATCACTCCCCCGGCTAAACTGGCAGGACTGGTCATTTCAGCCCCCTCGGTCGGTGCAGATGATCTGTTTCTGGAAAATGCCTTTGTTCTGCTGAAAAGCGCCGCCCCTGCCCTGCGTCAGGCCGGCGAGTCAGGGGGTGGAGCGCTTTTTGCTACTATTTCCCGCCTTGACGGTGCCTTTGGCTGCGGTAGCGACACGGATATTATCGACCCCATATCCGGAGGGCTTGCAGGCTTCAGCAAGACTGCCGCCAGGGAATGGCCCGAGGTGTTCTGCAAGGCCATTGACGTGGAAAGATTTGCGGACCCTACAGCCATGGCCGGCGCAGTTGCAGCAGAACTGTTCCGCGCTGGCCCGGTTGAGGTGGGACTGACCCCGGGCAAACGCATCGCACTTGCGCTGACCGAGGTTTCCACTGCGGAGACAACTGTCGATACCTTGGCTGAAGGCGAGGTTGTCATCATCACCGGAGGCGGCAGGGGAGTCACTGCAGCCACTGCCATTGCCCTGAGTAAGGCCTTCAGGCCTTTCCTGGTCCTGCTGGGCAGAAGCCCTGAACCAGCAGCAGAACCTGCCTGGCTGAATGCTTTGACGGAAGAGGCCCAGATAAAAAAGGGAATAATAGAGCAGGCCGGCGGCAAACTTCATCCGCGGGACATCGAAGAACGTTATCGGGGAGTGCTTGCCGGTCGGGAGCTTCGCACCAATCTGGCTAAGATTGAAGCAGCCGGCGGCAAGGCTGTGTATTACTCCTTGGATATAAGGGATGCAGGTCAGGTAAGAAATCTCCTGACCAGGATCAGAAAAGAGCATGGCCAGGTGCGCGGCATCGTTCACGGCGCCGGTGTATTGGCCGATCGGCTCATTACCGATAAGTCAGCAGAGCAATTCGCCCTTGTCTACGGCACCAAAATTACCGGATTAAGGTCGCTTCTGGCCGCCACTGAAGAAGACGATCTGCGCTTCATCGCCCTCTTTTCCTCGACCACGGGCCGCTTCGGCCGAGTCGGTCAGGTGGATTATGCGGTTGCCAACGAGGTACTTAACAAGCTGGCTCAGGCACAGAGACGCAAGCGCCCCGGATGCAGGGCCGTCAGTATCAATTGGGGCCCATGGGACGGCGGCATGGTAACTCCTTCACTGAAAAAAGTATTCGCCGGCGAAGGGATCGGCCTGATTAGTCTTGCTGAGGGAGGGGAATTCCTGGTCCGGGAAATTTCCGCTCTTGACTCGCCGGTGGAAATAGTGGCGATCGCCGGTACAGCCGGTGAACTTTCTGGAGTATCCCCCAATTCCCGCACCCGTGCACTGCCTGAAGCCTTTGCCCTTAACCTGACCATCGACGGCTATCCTTTCCTGCGTTCCCATGTACTGGACGGCAAGGCGGTATTGCCAATGGCGGTTATCGTTGAATGGCTTGCCCACGGGGCGCTCCATGGCAACCCCGGCCTGCGTTTCCACGGCTTCAACGATCTGCGCATCTGCAAAGGCGTAGTGTTTGAACAGCAAAGCCCTTGTACGTTGCACGTAATGGCCGGCAAAGCGGACAAGCGCGATTCATTCTACCTTGTACCGGTGGAACTCTCAAGTACCACTGCCGATGGCCGGTCCATCCTCCACGCCAAGGCGGAGATCATGCTCGCCTCCCGGTTACCGGAGGGGATCCGCTCCATCATCGAGGTTCCGTCCACCCCATACCAGCTTAAAAATGGCCAGATCTATGACAACGAACGCCTGTTTCACGGCCCACAACTGCACGGCATCGAGCAGGTGATCGGTTGTTCGACCAAGGCGATAGCAGCCATGGTCAAAGGTGCCCCCGCGCCCGTCAACTGGATCAAACAACCGCTACGCAGTGTCTGGCTTACGGATCCACTGGTCATTGACAGCGCTTTCCAATTGATGATCCTCTGGTCTTTCGAGCGTTTCGGCTCTGGCTCGCTGCCATGCTTTGCCGGTCGTTACAGGCAATATGTGGAGACCTTCCCCGGCGAAGGGGTACAAGTTGTTGTTCGTATTACCGAAGAACGCCAACACAGTGCCACTGCGGATATGGAATTCCTCGACCGCCACTCCGGCAAGCTGATAGCCCGTCTGGAGGGCTACGAGTGTGTCATTGACCCCTCGCTGAAGCAGGCCTTTCAGCGCAACCAGCTCCCCCAATCCGGTTCGGTCCAACTGGGAGCAGCCTGATAATGCATCAAAGAACTTCCGTTGCAATTGTCGGCATCGGCGCTATTTTTCCCGATGCACCTGACCTGAAGCAATATTGGGACAACATCCGTAACGGCAAAAGCTCAGCAAGGGAGGTGCCTCCAGGACGGTGGCACGTCTCAGCCGACACCGTTTACGACAGCACACCTGGCAAACCGGATCACGTCTATTCCAGGCGCGGCTGTTTCATTGAAGAACTCCCTCCGCTCGCCCTTCTTTCCGGTATTGCCCTGGATGCCGGGCTGGTGGCTGGACTTGATCCACTTTTCCAGTTGCTGCTTCATGCCGGCAAGCGGGCCTTTGACAACGGCATCACTGCCCCCCTGGATCGCTCCAGGATCGGCGTCATCATCGGCAATCTCGCCTTGCCCACCGAGACCTCAGCCCAACTTACCCGCACCTGGCTTGGACGAACCTTCGAAGAAAAACTCCTTGGCCGATCCATTGCACGTACCGATACCGACCCCATCAACCGCTACGTCGCCGGCCTTCCCGCAGGCCTGCTGGCCCACGCACTGGGGCTGGGAGGTGGCAGCTTCACCCTGGATGCCGCCTGCGCCAGCTCCCTCTATGCCATCAAGCTGGCCGTGGATGAGCTTATTTCCGGCCGGGCCGATGCCATGCTCACCGGTGGCGTCTCGCGGCCCGACCCCCTCTACACCCAGATGGGTTTCTCCCAACTGCGCGCCCTGTCAAAACGGGGCATCTGTTCCCCCTTTGATGCTGCCGCAGACGGCCTTGTGGTCGGCGAAGGGGCAGGTATCTTCCTCCTCAAAAGGACTGCGGATGCCGTCGCCCATGGTGACCGCATTTACGGCATCATCCGGGGGGTTGGCCTTGCCAACGACGTGGGAGGGAGCCTTCTGGCACCCCTTTCCGAAGGCCAACTCCGGGCCATGCGCGCCGCTTATACCCAATCCGGTTGGAGTCCCCAGGACGTTGATCTGATAGAGTGCCATGCCACCGGCACCGGCGTTGGCGATGCAACGGAATTCGCCAGCATGAAGGAGCTGTGGAATGATAGGCCATCGCAAGGAAATGACTGCGTCATCGGCTCGGTTAAATCAAATATCGGCCACCTGCTGACGGCAGCTGGAGCAGCGGCGTTGACCAAGGTGCTCTTGGCAATGAACGAGGGAATACTTCCTCCCACTGCCAATTTTTCCAGCCCGCCGGCATCCATGGATCTTGGGAAAAGCCCTTTTCAGGTTCTTTCCAGGGAGAAACCATGGCAGCGGCGCAGTGACGGTATTCCCCGCCGGGCAGCGGTGAGCGCCTTCGGCTTCGGTGGTATCAACGGCCACTTGCTGGTGGAAGAGTGGCTGCCGGAAAACGCCAAGGGCCGGGAGCGAAAAAAGCCCAGCCTGCCTCCTGCCCCGGCAGCAGCCAGCAACACCGATGAAAGTCAGGATATAGCCGTGGTCGGAATGGATGCCCGCTTCGGCCCCTGGCAATCCTTGAAATCCTTTAGGGAAAGAGTCCTTGGCGGCGATGCCGGCGCCCAGCCCACCAGGCCCGGCAGATGGTGGGGAAGTGAAGGCAGCGCCTGGTTCAGGGACGAAGAGCTGAACCAGGTCCCCTTCAACGGCTTTTACATGGATGAATTTGATGTGGCGGCTGACAAGTTCCGTATTCCACCGCTGGAGATGGAAGAAATGCTCCCCCAGCAGCTCCTCATGCTGCAAACCGCTGCATCTGCCATGGCTGATGCAGGGCTTGACCGGGAAGGAAACGACAAGACCGCTGTCTTGATCGGCATTGCCCTGGACCTGAACAGCACCAACTTCAGCTTTCGCTGGTCCATTGCCGAAGAAGCAAAACGCTGGCAGCTGGAGTTGGAGAAGAAACTCTCTCCCCAGGAACTGGAGTCATGGACATCACAGCTTCGAGAAGAAGCAGGCCCGCCGCTGACCGCCAACAGGACCATGGGTGCCCTTGGCAATATTGTTGCCAGCCGCATTGCCCGGGAATTCAGGGTTGGTGGTCCCAGCTTCACCATTTCCAATGAAGAAGGCTCCGGTGTTCGCGCCCTGGAAACCGCAGTGAGGCTCCTGCAGTCAGGCGAAATAAACCGGGCGCTGGTTGGTGCCGTCGATTTTGCCGGCGACCTGCGTGCCGTACTCGGTCACCACTCCCGCCGCCCCTTTTCAACCTCCGGCCGCGGTACTGCCTTCGACGAGAATTCTGACGGCGGCATAATCGGTGAAGGCGCCACGGCGGTTGTATTAAAACGTTTGGCCGATGCCCAGCGCGACGGAGACCGTATCTATGCCATTATCAAGGGCATCGGCACCGCCGGCGGCGGCATTGTCAATCCCGGCGGAAAGGCCTATACCGCCGCCCTGGACCGGGCCTATGCCAATGCCGGAATAAAACCCCAAAGCATCAGCTATATTGAAGCCAGCGGCAGCGGCAACCCTCCCGAAGACCTCATGGAGGCCAAGGCCCTTGCTGGATTTTTCCAGCTCCCCCCACGCCACCTGGCCATCACCAGCGTCAAGAGCGACATCGGTCACTGCGGCGCCGCATCAGGGCTGGCGTCCTTCGTCCGAGGCTGCCTGGCCCTTTACCACGAAATCATTCCCCCCTGCCGAGGAGTGGAAAAGCCGCTGGCAGAGTTTGCTGCAGATAGCCCATTTTACCTGCCCCGCACCCCTCGCTACTGGCTTCGTGACCGTGCGGCAGAGTCACGTCGCGCCGGGGTCAGCACCTTCGGCGTTGACGGCACCTGCAGCCATATTATCCTGCAAGGATGGGACGCTAACCCAAAGGATGATTCATCACGCCTGGCCCCCCTTGGTGCAGCAGCTGAATTTATTTTCATTGTCACCGGCGATGACCAGGCCCGTTTGGCCCAGGGACTGGACCTGCTGCGCAAGGAAGCGCTTTCAGCACAGGGCAATATAAGCCAACTGGCACATGAGTGGCACGGACGGCAGGATTCATCAAGACCCCTTGCCGTGGCCATGGTAGCCAGAAATGTTGAGGAGCTCACAGCCCTCGTTGCTCATGGCAATATCCTGGTCACCTCCGGAGGCGCATCAGCCACTCCTGTTGCCAACCCAATGGTCCGTGACCGGATCTTTTTTTCGACTGAACCCATCGGTGGTGGCGGTGATATCGCCTTTGTCTTTCCCGGATCTGGCAACCATTACCCTGGCATGGGCTCGGAACTGTCTGCCATGTGGCCAAAGGTGTTCCGCCGCCAGGACGCCCATAACCTTTACCTGCGAAGCCAGTTCCAGCCGGAATATTTCTGGAACAATGCCCCCATGGCCGCCGTCAATAACAACCATGAGGCAGTAATATTCGGCCAGGTGGCAACTGGCGTCGCCGTCAGCGATATCGTCCGTACTTTCGGCATTGAGCCAAAGTCCGTCATTGGCTATAGCCTCGGCGAGTCTGCCGGCCTGTTCGCTCTGGGTGCATGGCATGCACGGGATGAAATGCTGATGCGGATGCGTCAGTCCTCGTTGTTCACCCATGATCTGGCCGGCGAATGCCGTGCCGCTGCCCGCGCCTGGGGCCTTGGCGAAGGGAAAGAAGTGGATTGGAGCATCGGCGTCGTCGAGGCATCGGCCCGCGACGTCCGTCGTGCGCTCCGTTCCACGCGCAAGGTTTATCTCCTCATCGTCAATACTCCTGACGAATGCGTGATTGGTGGTGATGCCAAGGCGGTGAAGCGCCTGGTAGCCATGCTGGAATGCCGCTTTTTCCCCCTTCACGGCGTCACTACCGTCCACTGCGAAGTGGCGCGTCAGGTGGCCGATGCCTACCACGATCTTCACCTTTTCGAGGCCACGCCGCCCGAAGGAATAACCTTTTACAGCGGCGCCAGCGGCAGTTCCTACGAAGTAAGCCGCAAAAGCGCAGCCGACGCCATTCTAGCCCAGGCTGTGGATGGCATAGATTTTCCGGCAGTAATCAATAAAGCCTATGACAGCGGTGTCCGCTATTTTCTGGAAATGGGGCCAGGCAGTTCCTGCAGCAGGATGATCGGCCGTATCCTGAGCGACCGCCCACACGTAGCCCGTTCCGCCTGTTTTTCCGGCATCGAACCGGTATCGGCGATGCTTCGCCTTCTTGCCCAGCTGGTCGCAGAGCGGGTCCCCCTGGATCTAGCGCCCCTGTTTGCCTCGCCAACCTTACAGATTGCCGAATCAGTGCCCGGCGCTCGCCCCTTTCATATCGTCGTCCAGGGAAAATCTTTTCAGCCTCCACAACCGCTACAGGCAGCATCAGCGAAACTGCCACAGCAACCAATACAGCAGGCTATTCCGCAACCTACTCACAACTCCGTTGCTGCAAGAGGCAAGGAGGAGAAGATTGAAGGCAAGGGTTATACACCCAATGATACCCCTCCGGTTCAATCACAAAAGGATTTTGGAGCAGCCGCTTCTTCTGCCGGCCCAGCTCCTGTGTTGACATCAGACCCGCTTATGCAAGGATTTGCTGCTGCCCAACAGGCACAACTGCAGGCGCATGAAGCCTACCTGCGCATGGTGGACATCTTCAGCCGCACCATGGCTGAGACGCTGGCTTTGCAGTTCTCCATCCAGGGCCAACTGGCCGCCGCCGGGATCACTGTTGAGGAAGACAGCAGGCCACTGACACCTCAGGTGACCATGCCGCCTCGGCTGCAGGAAGTGGTTTTCGACCGGAATATGTGTCTCGAATTTGCCCGCGGCCTTGCCGGTCGCATGCTTGGTCCCGACTTTGCCGAAGCAGACAGCTTCCCCACCCGGGTTCGCCTTCCCGACGAGCCGCTCATGCTCGTGGACCGGATTTTGACTGTTGAGGGTGAGGCCAAATCCATGACCAACGGGCGGGTGGTAACCGAACATGATATCCACCCTGGAGCATGGTATCTGGATGGTGGCCGCATCCCCACCTGCATCGCCGTTGAAGCAGGACAGGCCGATCTTTTCCTCTCCGGTTATCTGGGGATAGATTTCATTACCCGTGGTCTGGCGGTGTATCGCCTACTGGATGCAGTCGTCACCTTCCATCGCCAGCTTCCCGGGACGGGTGAAACCATCCATTACGACATCAGCATCGAGCGCTTCTTCCGCCAGGGAGATACCTACCTGTTCCGTTTCCACTTTGAGGCCACGGTAAACGGCGAACCGCTCCTGACCATGCGTGACGGCTGCGCCGGGTTTTTCTCCGCCGCTGACCTCGAAGCCGGCAAGGGGATAGTTCGTGGCGCCATCGACCTCCGCCCGAGGACCGGCAAAAGACCAGCCGACTGGCAGGAACTGGTGCCGATGGCGCTTGAATCCTTCAACGCCGCGCAACTGGAAAAACTGAGGAGCGGAGATTTGGCCGGCTGTTTCGGCAATCTCTTCGCTAACATTGAGCTGGCCAAGCCTCTTACCATCCCGGGTGGACGGATGCAGCTGGTCCATCGGGTAACGGAGATTGATCCTCACGGCGGCCGTTGCGGCATGGGCTTTATTCGCGCCGAGGCAGATATCCACGCCGACGACTGGTTCCTCACCTGCCATTTTGTCGATGATCGGGTCATGCCCGGCACCCTCATGTATGAATGCTGTCTCCATACCCTGCGCATCTATCTGCTGCGCATGGGTTGGGTCGCGGAAGCTGGTAACAGCGTCTGGGAGCCGGTTCCCGGTGTAGCCAGTCAGCTCTGCTGCCGCGGCCAGGTGCTGGAGACTACCAAGGTCGTCACCTATGAGATAACTGTGCGCGAGCTCGGCTATGGGCCTGAACCCTACGCCATCGTTGATGCGCTCATGTATGCCGATGGAAAGGCGATTGTGGAAATCACCAGCATGTCGGTGAGGTTGAGCGGAACAAGCAAAGAGAAGTTGGTTGAATTATGGCAAAACCGGAATTCCACCCTCTCCCCAACCCTCTCCCATAAAGGGAGAGGGGGCTCTCTAGTTCCCCCTCTCATAAAGGGAGGGAGCTCTCTAGTTCCCCCTCCCTTTATGGGAGGGGGGTCAGGGGGAGGGCCCAGCACCCAAACCCGCTATCTACACCAAAGAGCAGATCCTCGCCTACAGTAACGGCAAGCCGTCCGAGGGTTTCGGTGAACCATACCAGATCTTCGACAGCGGGCGGAAGATTGCCCGGCTCCCCGGCCCACCGTTCCAGTTTATGGACCGCGTCACCAATGTCCGCGGCGAGCCATGGCAGATGGTTGCCGGGGCCATGGTAGAGGCACAGTACGAGGTTCCAGCCGACGAATGGTACTTCAAGGCAGAAGGTCAGCCGCTCATGCCTTTCTGCGTCCTGCTTGAAGCAGCTCTGCAGCCCTGCGGCTGGCTGGCAGCTTATGTGGGCTCCGCCTTGACCAGTCCCACGGACATCTCATTCCGCAACCTGGGAGGGACGTGCCGTACAGCACCGCCCGGTCACTCCTGACAGCGGCACACTGACTGCATCGCCACCATGAAAAAGGTTGCCACCAGCGGCGGCATGATCATTCAGGAATATGACTTCAGCGTTGCAGACCGGCAAGGGATTATCTATGAAGGTGAGACCATGTTCGGCTTCTTCTCCAAAGAAGCGCTGGACAACCAGGTGGGCGTCAGAGATGCAGCTGTCTATCAGCCAACGGCAGAGGAACAACAGCGTGGGCAAAGCCTCGCTTACCCGGAAGTCCGTCCCTACCCTGAGAAAATGCTGCGCATGATCGACCGCATCGAGCTTTTTGTCGCCGACGGCGGCCCTGCCGGACTGGGTTACATTAAGGGATTAAAAGAGGTTGATCATGATGAATGGTTTTTCAAGGCCCATTTTTACCAGGACCCGGTCACTCCAGGTTCACTGGGACTGGAATCCTACCTGCAGCTTCTAAAATTTGTCGCCGCGAAGCGCTGGGGCTGGCACGAAGGTGAATCGACGGCCATTGTCGCCCTTGAACACCGACATAAATGGCTTTATCGTGGCCAAGTGGTTCCCACCAACCGCAATGTGGTGGTGCAGGCATGGATTACGGCGGTGGACGACGATGAGCAGACCCTGACCGCCGACGGATTCCTCTCGGTGGACGGAAAGGTGATCTACCAGATGAATGATTTCACCATCAAGCATGGGCACCCTCTTAAGCCTTGATTAAAGTTCTCCCTTTGCTGCCTTTTTGAAATCTTAACCTGTAGCTGTCGCAATTTGGAGCTGAAAAAATGAAGTATTCAAAGGTACACATCGAAGCGCTCTCCTATGAACTGGCACCGGTGGTTGTAACATCAGCAGAACTCGAAGCACGACTGGAACCACTCTATCGAGCCCTGTTCCTGGCGCCTGGCCAGTTGGCAGCCTTGACCGGCATCCGTGAACGCCGCTGGTGGGAGCCGGGCTATCCCCTGTCTCAGGGTGCCATCGCTGCCGGGAGGAAAGCCCTTGATGCCAGCGGCATAGCACCCGCCGAAATAGGTGCCCTAGTCTATACCGGGGTCTGCCGCGAACAGTTCGAACCGGCCACCGCCTGCCGCGTTGCTGCTGGACTGGGTATCCAGGGCAATGCTGCCATTTTCGATCTCTCCAATGCCTGCCTGGGGGTACTGAACGGTATTCTCGACGTGGCCAACAGGATTGAGCTGGGGCAGATCAAGGCCGGCCTGGTGGTTTCCTGCGAGAGCGCCCGTGAGATCAACGAGATCATGATCGGCCGGATGCTGGAAGAAAGAAAAATGGAGCATTTTGCCGTCTCCCTTGCCACCCTCACCGGCGGCTCCGGCGCCGTTGCCGTGCTTCTTACCGACGGCTCCTTTTCAAAGGTCAAGAGACGTCGTCTGCTTGGTGGCGTAACCCAGGCTGCCCCGGAACATCACCGCCTTTGCCTCTGGGGCATGATTCCCGACGGCAAGGGAGGCTACCAGCAGACCATGAGCACCGACGGTGTCAACGTGATGAATTTCGGCGTTGATCTTGGACGACGCACCTGGGCGGCGTTCCTCCCTGAGGTTGGCTGGAAGAGCGATGAGGTGGACCGGGTGATCTGTCATCAAGTGGGATCCGCCCACCAGAACGCCATCCTCAAGACCCTGGGTATCTCCAGTGACAAAGATTTCACCACCTACGAATCCCTTGGCAACATGGGCACCGTCTCCCTCCCTCTCACCGCGGCCATAGCCGATGAAAGGGACATGCTTGCAGCGGGAGAAAAGGTTGCGCTGTTGGGTATAGGTAGCGGCCTGAATTGTCTTATGCTTGGGGTGGAGTGGTAGAATGCTGCGATCCTCCTCTCCCCTCTCCCTAGCCCTCTCCCACTGAGGGGAGAGGGAATTAAACGCATACTTTTATATGTGGCGTTCCCCCTCCCTTTATTCCCACAAGGGGAGAGGGAATTAATTGCGTAATCTTCGAACCCGGCGTTCCCCCTCCCTTTATGGGAGGGGGTCAGGGGGAGGGCCAGATTGAAGAAGGACACAGAACGAACTTCATGGCTTAATAGCCAAGGATTCAAAGTTCGCTTCTGGAACAATGAGATTGTGACTACCCTGGAAGGTTTCCTGTTGAAGATTGAACAACATCTACTACTCCCCTCTCCCTAACCCTCTCCCACCGAGGGGAGAGGGAATTAATTGCGTAATCTTCGAACCCGGCGTTCCCCCTCCCTTTATGGGAGGGGGTCAGGGGGAGGGCCAGATTGCAAAAAGGCAAACAAAGCATGGCCATTGATATAAAAAAATATTACCCCTTCACCAGCCATAACCTCGACCTTGACGGCCTGGCCTACCATTACCTGGATGAAGGAAGCGGCGACCCTGTGGTTATGGTCCACGGCAATCCTTCCTGGTCCTTTTACTATCGGAATCTGGTTCTCGCCCTTCGCGACCGCTATCGCTGCATTGTGCCGGACCATATGGGCTGCGGCTACTCGGATAAGCCAAGTGATGACCGCTATGACTACACCCTGTCCCGGCGGATTGATGACCTGGAACGCCTCCTTGAACAGCTTGGCATCAATGACAACATTACCCTGGTGGTCCACGACTGGGGCGGCATGATCGGCATGGGCTACGCCGTGCGCCACCCGCAAAGCATCAAGCGAATTGTTATCCTCAATACCGCAGCTTTCCACCTGCCCACGGAAAAGCCATTCCCCCTGGCCCTGAAGATATGCCGCGATACCCTGCTTGGTACCCTGCTGGTGCGCGGCTTTAATGCCTTCAGTCTGGCCGCATCCTTGTGGGTTGCAAACGTAACCCCATGACTTCTGAATTGCGGCAGGCCTACCGGTTGCCCTACGACTCGTGGCAGAACCGCATCGCCACCTTGCGCTTCGTTCAGGATATCCCCCTTTGCCCCGATGATCGTAACTATGAGCTTGTCAGCAGCATTGCCGATGGTTTAAAGCAGTTCAGCCATCTGCCCATGGCAATCTTCTGGGGTGAGCTGGATTTCGTCTTCGACCGCAGCTTTCTGGCGGAATGGAAGCGGCGTTTCCCTCAAGCTGAAGTTCATAGCTATGCTGATGCAGGCCACTATATTCTTGAGGACATGAAAGAGGAAATCATCCCGCTTATCTCCCAATTCCTCTCGCGTACCCAATGAAAGGAACGCCGCATGAGCAGAGCCGAGTTTGTCAACATCGCCGCCCATCTTCCTGAAATGGCCCGACGCCAGCCCGATACGCCGCCATCATTTTCCCCCGCAAAACCGCCGGCTGAGCTTCAGCGAACTCGATCAGCTCAGTGACCGCATCGCTCATGCCCTGGAAGCCTACGGCATCGGCCGTGGCGTACGCACCGTGCTGATGGTCACACCCGGCCCCGATTTCTTCGCCCTGACCTTCGCCCTCTTCAAAGTCGGCGCCGTGCCGGTGCTGATCGATCCGGGCCTCGGGGTGCAAGAACCTGAAAGAATGCCTCGCGGAGGCCGAACCGAGGCCTTCATCGGCATCCCCAAGGCGCATCTGGCGCGCCGCCTGCTCGGCTGGGGCAAGGATACCCTCAAGATCCTTCGTCACCGTTGGCCGCCGCCTGATTCTGGGGCGGGATCCACTGCTGATCAACGGCGCCGCACGGCACAACCACGTTCACCCTGGCACCGACCAGCGCGACGAGATGGCCGCCATCCTCTTCACCAGCGGCAGCACCGGCACGCCCAAGGGCGCCGTCTACAGCCACGGCAACTTCGCCGCCCAGGTGGAGGCACTGCGCAAGGTTTACGGCATCGAGCCGGGCGAGATCGATCTCCCCACCTTCCCGCTCTTCGCCCTTTTCGCCCCGGCGCTCGGCATGACCGCCGTCATTCCCGGAAATGGACTTCACCCGTCCGGGTTCGGTCGATCCGGTAAAAATCATCTCGGCCATTCGAGACTACTGGTGTCACCACCATGTTCGGCTCACCCGCCCTCATCAACCGGGTCGGCCGCTATGGTGCCAAAAAAGGCGCAAAGCTTACCTCCCTGAAACGGGTTATCTCCGCCGGGGCCCCGGTTCCGGCGGCAGTCCTGGAACGCTTCACTGCCATGCTCAACCCCGGGGTGCAGGTCTTCACCCCCTATGGGGCCACCGAAGCCTTACCGGTCTGCTCCATCGGCAGCGATGAAATACTGGGGGAAACCAGGCGCATCACCGATGCCGGAGGTGGGGTGTGTGTCGGCAGGGCAGTGGAAGGAATCCGGCTGGAAGTTATCGAGATCTGCGACGAGCCCATTGATCAGTGGGATGAATCATTGCGAGCCCCCATCGGCAAGATCGGCGAGATCATCGTTCAGGGAGAACAGGTGACGCGGCGCTACCACAACCGACCGGAAGCGGACCTGCTGGCAAAGATCAGAGATCCGGCCAGCGGCAGTTTCTTCCACCGCATGGGAGATCTGGGGGGCAAGGATGAAGATGGCAGAATCTGGTTCTGCGGTCGCAAGTCACATCGCGTGGAAACTCCGGAAGAAATGCTGTTCACCATCCCCTGTGAGGCGGTCTTCAACACCCATCCCAGCGTCTTTCGCACGGCCCTGGTGGGGGTCGGCGAGAAAGGCCGACAACTGCCGGTGTTGTGCGTAGAACTGGAAAAGGGTGTCCGGGTTAACAAGGAAAAGATGCGTCAGGAGCTGCTCGATCTGGCCAAAGCCCACATTCATACCCATGGCATCAGCACCATCCTCTTTCACCCCGCCTTTCCGGTCGATATCCGCCATAATGCCAAGATATTCAGGGAGAAACTGGCCCGCTGGGCGACCAGGAGGCTGGCGTGAAGGCCTTGGTCACCGGTGGCGGCGGTTTCCTTGGCAGTGCCATAGTCCGGCTTCTCCTGGCGCGGGGGGATGAAGTCCGCAGTTATTCCCGCAATGACTATCCTGAACTGGCACAACTGGGGGTTGAACAGGTGCAGGGGGACCTGGCGGATCAGGATGGTGTGGTACGAGCCACTGAAGGGTGTGACATCGTCTTCCATGTGGCGGCCAAGGCCGGGATCTGGGGCAGATACGCCGAGTACTATTCCGCCAACGTCACCGGCACCGATAACGTCATCGCCGCCTGCCGTCACCACAATATTGACCGTCTGGTCTACACCAGCTCTCCCAGCGTCGTCTTTGACGGCCGCGACGTGGAGGGGGGCAACGAATCGCTTCCCTACCCTGCCCATTTCGAGGCCAATTACCCAAGAAGCAAGGCACTGGCAGAACAGAAGGTGCTTGCCGCCAACGGACCCTCTCTGGCCACCGTTTCCCTTCGACCACACCTGATCTGGGGCCCAGGCGACAACCATCTGGTGCCACGTATTATTGCCAAAGCCAAGGCGGGCAAGCTGCGGCGGATCGGCAACCGCCCCTGCCTGGTGGATACGGTCTACGTGGACAATGCCGCCGACGCCCACCTGCTTGCCGCTGACCGCCTGGCTTTTGGCGCCCCTGCTGCCGGCAAAGCGTATTTCATCTCTAACGGGGAACCAATCCCACTCTGGCAAATGGTCAACCAGATTCTGGCTACGGCAGGGCTGCCGCCGGTGACTCGCACTGTGTCTCCAGGAATCGCCTATGCGGCCGGTGTTGTCTGTGAAGGCATCTGGAACCATCTGAGACTTTCGGGAGAGCCTCCCATGACCCGCTTTGTTGCCAAAGAACTGGCGACGGCACACTGGTTCGACATCTCCGCCGCCCGTCACGATCTGGGCTACAAGCCACGCATCTCCACTGAAGAAGGGCTTAAGCAGTTGCAGAAATGGCTTGGAGAAACCGGCCGGTGATAGAGCGGCTGGAACTTGCCCATGCTGAGGTGCATATCCATTTCGCTTCACTTGATCTGGCAGACCATGAACTGGTAACGCTTGAGAGTTTGTTGTCCGAAGATGAGCTGACGAGAACCGAACGGATGCGGAATCGGGTGGTGAGAAGCAGGTTTATTGCCGGGCGTGGGTTTTTACGCCAGACGCTGGCCAGGTACCTTGGCAGCGAGCCGCAGGCAGTACGCCTGGCTGAAGGGGAGCACGGCAAGCCGTTTCTGGTCGACTCAACCCAGCATGAAAAACTCCGCTTCAACCTTTCCCACAAGCACGAGCGTGCTGTTCTTGCAACTAGTGGAGGATGTGAGGTGGGGGTTGATCTGGAGCAGCTACGTGACACTCTTCCCTTTCGCAGAATGGCCGAACGCTTCTTCTTTGCGGCAGAGACTGAAGAAATGTTGAGCCTGCCGGAGGAACAACAGCTGGCAGCTTTTTACCGCTGCTGGACCAGAAAGGAAGCGTATTTGAAAGGACTGGGCACCGGCCTGACCCGCCCCGCCAACAGTTTCCAAGTTTCACTTCTTCCCGACCAACCCCCTCTATTGAACGATTTTCAGCACCCTTCCACCGGCAGCAACTGGGTACTTGCGGACATAACGGTCCCCGAGGGTTATCTCGCCGCTTTGGCCCTTGAAGGGACGCTTCAAAAACTGCGCACTTTTCCCCTGGCCCTAGGAGTCTGTCGGACTTAGGAAATCAAGCGAAAATTTGGCTGGGCGAGGACAAGTTCGTCGATTTTGAAGGTCAATAGTAGTTCTATTGACTGAGAAAGCGGCGGAATATGGACCGCTCAGACGGATTTGCAGCAGATTTATCCTAAGTCCAACAGGCTCCTGGTCATTA
>CAWAFF010000098.1:0-26086 GCA_963780945.1 uncultured delta proteobacterium
TACTTCCCATAACTCCCCCTCAGAAGACTCTGTTGATAACCTAGAAAGGGCAGGCTGTGCTGACAGCAGTTACTGCGCTGTGCGGTCCTGATCGTGCTGCCGCAGCACAACTGCAGAAGGGTTTTAAGCGACTTGTCGCCTCCGTGATTGGTCAGCCGAAATCAAGCGGTTGGACCGGATTGGCCTTTCTGCCCGATATTTTGCCGGGCAGCTTCGGGATGCTCTTGATATTCCGGGTGATCTTGTCTTGCTGCGGAATAGCGAAAGCGGTTTCACGTTGCTGCATCGAATGGAGCAGCGTTGGCAGTATCTTGCCAAAGATGGTGTTCCGTTGCCTGAAGAGGTGAATATTGGCGGTGGAGATAGTATTGAAGCTGTAGTGATGAGCATACCGAAGGCCAGAAATAAATCAGGCGGCTTTGCTTCATTGGCGGCATTGTGGCCGGAATTGCGCGCTGCCTGGGCAGAAGTAGGTATCGCAAGCCTCTTCATAAACTCCGGCCAACTGCTGCTGCCGTTGTTTGCCATGCTGATATATGACAAGATTGCCCAAAATGGATTGTTTGAGACGCTCTGGGCGCTGGTCTTCGGCATGGGGCTCTATCTTGCCACCGATACCGGAATGCGCCTGGTGCGCAGTTGGGCTACGGAACGGATCAGTGTCGACCTGACGCTGCGAAGCGATGAAACACTTTGGTCAAAACTGGTGGCGCAGGTTGATCTTCCCGCCGGCGGTTTTCCCCGCTTTATATCCAATTATCGCGACCTGACCCTGTCGCGTGATTTTGTCTCCTCCAGCTATCTGCTGTCGATTGCAGATATCCCGTTTCTCCTGCTTTACCTGGCGGTGATCGGCATCATCGCCTGGCAGTTGATGATTGTCGCCATGGTTCTTGTCATTTTGTATGCAGGTGTCGGGCTGGTGCTGCAGGCACGGCAAAACAATCTTTCCAAAGAAGCCGAGCGCAATAACACACTTAAACTGTCGTTCATGGGTGAAACACTCGGATGTCTTGATGTGGTGCGCACCACTCCCGGTTCAGGAGCTTTTCTGCGTCGCTGGCGCGAGCTGGCGGAACAGTCGGCCAACTTCGATACGAAAAGACGGTTGGCGGTCTACCACATGGGGATGTTTTCCTCAACAATGCAGACAGTTACGACCGTAGTGATTTTGACCGCCGGGGTCTACCTGATTAATGCACAGGTATTAAGTACCGGCAAGCTCATCGCCTGCAACCTGCTGGCGAGTCGTGCCATGGCACTGGTGGCTTCATTATTTGCAGTAACTGGAAAGTGGCAGGATTTCATGCGTGCCGCTGCCAGAATGGAAAACAGCCTGGAAGCGGTTGTGGAGCGGGAATGTACCCCCCGGCCGCAGATTGTGGGTAATATTTCCGTTATCGGCCTTGGCAAGCATTATGAGGGGCGTCCGGCGGCGCTTGAGACCGTGTCGTTTTCAATTGCCCCCGGTGAGCGGATTGCCTTGCTGGGACGACCGGGTGCCGGTAAATCAACTCTGTTGCAATGTCTTGGCGGGCTCTGTCGACCAGATACAGGTCAGATTCTTATCGACGGCCTGGCATTGGATGATATTTCGCGTTTTGATCGTGTGCAATGGATGGCATATAAAGCACAGGACCCGGCTGTCTTTGCCGGAACACTGGAGGAGAATCTGCGTATTTCCGGGTGTAAGGATCAGTAACCGGTTTGCCGGGGCGATCTGGGCATCCGGTCTGGAAAGTGAATTCCAAAGTGGGCGGATGTCGCTGGGGATGCGACTGGACGAACGCGGCCACAATCTCTCCGGCGGCCAACGCCAGAAGGTGGCGCTGGCACGGGTCTTTGCCCAGCCGAGTCGGATACTGCTTCTGGACGAGCCGACCCTGGGCCTTGATCCGGAAAGTGAGCGGATGTTGGCGGAGCGTCTGCCGAAACTTCTGGACGGTTCTTCGGTGCTTATCATGACAACACACAGCCCTATCATGCTGCAAACGGTTCAGCGAATCATTGCGCTGGATGGCGGGCGGGTAGTCGCCGATGGACCGCGCGAAAAACTGGTAACGATTACATAAATTCTGCTGAGAGGGCAGGACAAAACATTCCAGGCTGCTTTATCAGATGATTTACCGTGCGGACTGGCGCGGCGGAAAATGCCGCGCCAGTCACGCTTCAGAGCAACTAAGAAATGGAGTAAATATGCCCTTGCGGTTTCTCTAAGTTTTCCAGCACATCTCTTTTGTGATGCGGTTATTGACCGCCAGCCGCGGCCCCGCTACCTTCACGAGACATTTCGGATTTTACCCGATCCATTGCGGTTAGGATAGGCTCTGCCGTATCCTTCAGCTTTCCACCATCAGTAATTGCTTTCTGGGCGGCAGGAGTAATTGCTTCAATTCCTTTGTTGGAGAGGTCGAGGGAAAGCTGAGTCTGTATCTGTTTGATTTGGACCAGGTACTGATTCAGCGAATCCTGAAATTGCGAGGTTGCCTTGGGTACTTCACTATAAGCGGTGTTCAACTCGGCACGACGCTGGCTACTGGATTCTTTAATACCAGTATCAGTGTAGGTCCTCTCCTTCTTCTCCCACTCGGCAAGATATTCCCTCTGTTGCTCCTGCATTTTAGACTGATCTTTCTCCAATTGTTTTGCCATTTTCTCAGTCTTTTCCACATTGTCTGCATAGGCATCGAATTTCTTTTTTACGTCGGCCTGACCAGGCTCGATGAGGCTATCAAGTGATGCCTGAGTTGCGTCGACCTGCGCAAGAGTTTGCTTCACATCTGTTTCTACGGCTTGCACCTTGGTGGTGGTCTTTTCGGCTTCCCCCTTTCCCATTCCCATAGTTGCGCAGCCGTTCAGGTACACAGTGGATCCGAGGAGCAGTGTGGTGACAACGATTCCGAACCGAGTTCTGACTTTCATAGTGACCTCCTTTTGTTTTGTGGCGGTGGTTGCTAACAACAAATCTTGATTATAGTGGTGTCCTGGAAGTAAAATAAAGTCATAGAAAATTGCCATTAATTTACTTTAACATTTTGGAAGCGGTATGCAACATCTCGGAGTAATGACTTTGCTCCCTCTGGATTAAATCCGGTGGATTGGGCTCCAGCAAATTTTATGTTCATCTCGGCAGGCTGATGTTGCTGATCAATCGTTCCAATAGAAAAAGCGGATTCCCTTTTAGGGCGCCCGCTTAATGCAGCCTTAGGCTGCTCAGGCCGGTTCTTCTAATCTTAATGCGCTTATTGCAGGGGAATAGATCTGCGGGTTCGGATAGCTGTTTTTATGGTTTGTTCATCGAAATTAGAAATTCCATGACGCCAAGAAGATTTACCAGCCTTTTAAACAGAACATTTTTCTCCTGTATACTACCGGTTGATCTGAGCTTCTCCTTCAGCCTTTCCATTTGTTCCGTTACTAGATCTATTGGATAGACCTTCTTCATTGGGACGACCTCCACGATGTGATAATAAGAATTTAAGCATCGTGGAGTTTGCTTGTCAAGGTTAGCCAGCACCAATAAAATGTGTGGTGCCTGCCTTTAGCTGCCTCCATCTGTTATCTGACACTTTTTTCCGGAAAGGCGATGGGGCAAGACCGTGATCGTTTCTGTACTTTAAACTCCGCATGGTGGCTCTCTCCTAAAATCAATCCATTTGATAATAAGTATAAAAAAAGGCGAAGCCCATGGGCTTCGCCTTTTTTAAAGAATGTCCTGCGTTATTACATTTTATGGCATTTGCCACAGTCACCACTTACCGCAAAAGCGTCCTTGGCATTATGGCAGGCACCGCAGGAAGAACCTTTTTCCATTTGATCCATAGTGAAGTGTTTTACACCGGCTTTGTATGGAAACAGCTTTGTATGGCAGTCGGTACATTTGTACATGCCCAGATGGAATTCATGGCTGAATGTTGCATCTCCTGAATCGGTTTTAAAGGTAACATTGGCCGGCTTGAACCCAATATGACACTTTTGGCAATCGCCGCTTGCGGCAAAAGCATCGTTGCCATTGTGGCAGGCACCGCACGATTTCCCCTTATTCATGTCTTCCATTGTAAAGTGCTTTACCCCTGCCTTATAAGGGAAAACTTTAGTATGGCAGTCCTTGCAGGTGTAAACCCCGGTATGGAATTTGTGGCTGAAGGTCGCAGCATTTATTCCCTTGGACTTGAAGGTAATCTCTCTGGGGGTCATTCCCTTGTGACAGTTGCCGCAGTTGCCGGTCACGGTAAAAGCCTTGGTACCATTATGGCAGGCGCCACATGTCTTGCCTTTCTCCATCTGTGCCATAGTGACCCGACCGTCTTTGCCGGTGATGACCTTGCCGTTATGACAGCTTCTGCACTTGCCGCCAGTTGCAGTGAGATGAACGGAGTGGCTGAAAGTGGCTTCCGTTGCACCTTTTACTTTGTAGGTGATGTTACGGGGTTTGCCTTTATGACAGCGGGTGCAGGATTTTTCATCGGCAACACTGAAGGCTTTTACCCCAGAATGGCAGGCACCGCACGATTTTGTTTTTTCCATTTCAGCCATGGTAAAGTGTTGACGCTTCTTTAGGTTGAAAATAGCATTATGGCAAATTCTGCAATTGTTCCTGTATTGCTTTAAATGGACCTCATGACTGAACACGACCGGGTCTGCGTTGGCGAACTTGTACTGGATATCTTTGGTTTCCTTTGCCGAGGCGAAAAGGGGAGTTGCCAAAAGAAAGAGAAATGCTAGGATGGTGAGACGAAGCTGCATGGTGCACTCCTTTATGAGAATTTTTTCTTATATTTTTGAAGCTACAGAATATACACTCTGACTTTTCAATCGTCAATAACATTGTAAGCTTAGAAAAACACCGTTTGGTGCCGAATTGGGGGATGATATGAGAAGATTTCTTGCTGCTGCCTTGGTTGTCGTGCTTTGTTGCTTTGCGTCAGTGTTGCAGGCTGCTGTTTATGAATGGGTTGACGACAAGGGTGTGGTTAACTTTACGGACAATGCTGACAAGATTCCCTCGAAATATATGGGAAAGGCGAAAGAGAAGTCACCAGAGAACAGCAGAATTACGGTTACGCCATCTTCCACGGTGGACGCACCGCCAGTTGAAAAATCTGGTGCCGATGGGTCTTTTGGCGGGTTTAGCAAAGGCTGGTGGAAATCTCGCTTCTCTGAGCTGCGAGACGAGAAGAAGTCCATAGAGAACAGCCTGATCGTGAAAAAGGAGGAGTTGAACACCCTGAGGCGAAAGAAGGTTATCTACCAGCGAGGTAGTGACCGAATTGCATATAATGAACAGCATGAGGAAATTGCACGGGATGAGGCCAGGATTAAGGAACTGGAGGAAAAGCTTCTGGCACTCGATGCTGATGCAGCAAAGGCGGGTGTACCATTTGAATGGCGGCAATGAGTAAGGCACTATCTAATATCTTCGTGGTTTATTGTCCAGCTCCAGATCCAGGTGTTTCAGCTTTTCTATAGTCTGCCGCAGTTCCTTGTTTTCCTTAACCAGCGTTGAATTGACTCCTCGAAGGCTCTGGATCTCTTTGCTTTCCTTTATTAATGCCTGGTTGAAGATCCTGAGGTCCCGGTTTAGACGCTGTAGAAGTTCTATTAACGGCGCAGCCATCTGTGTCCAAGGACTCTTTGGATAATCCCGTTGAAGTTCTTCAAGTCTTTTCCTCGCTTGGTCAATGTTTTCTTTGTCAAGGCCCGAATGCAGATGGATAAGACTCAGGCGGAAAAGTGCCTGGTCAGTGATACCTTCATTTTTTCCCTTTGCTATGATTTTTTGAAGGCGCTTTGCTGGGTCTTTTTCATCACCATTGTCGTTCGGCTCTGCCGCTCGAAAAATGGCTTGATCATGCGCAATGCGTTTTCCGTCTTCATCTGTAGTGGCGCAGCCGCTTAATATGAGGCATATAAAAATCAGTTTTTTCATCTCTTGGCCTTGCGCCGATTTATCAGGTAGTTGCTTCCAGGCATTGCCTTCACGTAATCTTTGATTTCGGTGGCAGCCTTCGCGATGGCCACTGCCGAATCAAATTCTCCCTGCCTGCAAATGGTTATTGCAATGGAAATGGTCATAATGGGGAAGGTGCGTGGGACTCCATATCGATCGACTGCATCAATTGACCCTCTGGCCAGATCTTCAGGCGTATAATGGTTTTTTATCTCCTGATCAAACTTGCTGATCACGGCTTCGGAGACGATTGTTGCATTTTCCATGTCAACAACCATGACAAAATCATCGCCTCCTATATGGCCAACGAAAGCGCCTTCTTCAGCAGTTGTCTTTGTGGCGTCATGGATAATTTCGCCGGTTTTTCTGATGACTTCACTTGCTTTTATATAGCCATAGTGGTCGTTATAGGCCTTAAAGTTATCCAAGTCAGCATAGCATACTGCAAAAGGCACATTTTCCTTAAGTCTTTTATTGAGAATACCCTCAATGGCGATGTTGCCGGGTAACCTTGTCAGCGGGCTTGCGTCCAGGCTTACCTGCTCGAGAATCTTGAGCCTGGCCGCCATGTTGATAAAATCTCTGGCCAGATCCCCAATTTCGTCGTTGGCGTTTATCTTGGGATCGTAATCAAAATTTCCTTCTGCAATCTTGTGGGTCGCCGTCTTCAGCCTCTTTATGGCTGACGAGACTCGATAGATGAAAAGGGCAGCTACCAGCATTCCCAATGCAAATCCGGAAAAGGCAAGGACAAGAGTCCATACTATGGTAGTGGTTTGTTTTCTGTCTGCTTCATTGACCTTAATGTTCAGTTGATCTTGGGTATTATTGTAAAAAAGATCAACCTCGTCGAATACCTTAGCTGTGGATTCTTTAAGGGTATCATAACTTATCTTCCCTGAAAATAACTTCCCCGCATCATTTCGGTAATTTGTATAGGTTTTTACCAGGGGGGTCACATCAGGACGTTGTTTTTTTTGTGTCAGTTTATGCAATAGATCAAGAATCTCAATTTCCCTGACCCGAAACATGTCAATGAACTCTGAACTTTTCAATATATGATACTTTGCTGCAGAACGCTCTTGGGCTCGCAACGCTTCACGAAGTTTGCTGGTGGAGTTAAGTATGGCCAGGTCATTCCTGGCTATCTCCGTAGCTAGACTGTGCAGGGAATAAAGGCCGATGATGCAGAAAATAATTGCTGCAGCAGTAAAAAAGGCCATTGCCGCAAATCCGGCAATGAGTTTTTGCAGCAGGGATGGTCTTGTTGTAAGTGAATGTATTTTCATGAATAGCTTGAGCATTGGTCTACATTCTATTGCAATGCTCTTTTTTAGTCAAATCAATAGAATAAAATGAAATCGGAGAAGGATGAAATCCTCTATATGTCAATGAAACTGCGGTGTATTAGCGGTTGCGACTGGTAATGAGCTGTGTTATAAAAAGCCTCTACATTATATCAGGAGATGGTAATGATCAGTCTGGACAAGATAATAGAAAATGCCCTTATGGAAGACATCCATACCGGTGATATTACTACTCAGGCTGTAACTCGCGGCAAGCGAATCATGAACGCCAGGCTGCAGGCGAAAGAGGGTATGGTCTTGGCCGGCATCGAGGTTGCCGCAAGGGTTTTCCAGATACTTGACCCAACCATTACTTTTAATGCTCTTTTTACCGATGGTGACAGGATCGAAACCGGTACCTTACTGGCTGAAATCACGGGGGACGCTTGTTTTCTCCTCCAGGGGGAGCGGGTGGCCCTGAACCTGTTGCAACGAATGAGTGGAGTAGCAACGCAGACTGCCGCCTATGTTGAAGCGGTCAAGGGAACCAGAGCGCGAATTGTTGATACTCGCAAAACTACTCCGGGACTGAGAGTACTGGAAAAGTACTCCGTCAGGATTGGTGGTGGTGTTAACCATCGCACTGGGCTTTACGACGGTATTCTGATCAAGGAAAATCATATTGCCGCTGCCGGTGGAATCACCGAAGCGATAATCGGTGCCAGGGCCTATATTCCCCATACTTTGAAGATTGAGGTGGAAACCGAGACGATGCCGGATGTGGTCGAAGCCCTTGCAGCTGGTGCCGATATTATCATGCTCGACAACATGGATGTACCGACCATGCACCAGGCGGTGATCCTGATAGGGGGGCGAGCTCTAGCTGAGGCTTCCGGGGGGGTGAATCTCTCAACGGTCAGGCAGATTGCCGAAACTGGCGTGGATATTATCTCTGTTGGTGCGCTCACCCACTCGGTAAGGGCCATGGACATTTCCATGCTGATGGAGGGGTGTTGAAGGAGACAAATACCCAGACCGCGGATTCCGATAAGCAGACGTTGAATCGGCAGATACTTGAAATATTCAGGGACAGAAACGGAGAGGTGATCTCTGGTGAACAGCTGAGCAGCTTGCTTGGCATTTCCCGCACTGCAGTCTGGAAGCATATTAAGTCTCTGCGCAATCTCGGTTATACTGTTTCCGCTGTTCCAGCCCGTGGCTATCGCCTGGTATCCCCCCCGAACGGCTTGTTGCCGACGAAATAGCTGCAGGGCTGGTGACAAAACGGATCGGCAAAAAGATCATCTGTCTTGCCGAGACAGAATCGACCAACAATGTTGCTTTCAAGCAAGCCGAAGAAGATGCTGCCGAAGGAACTGTCGTCATTGCCGACGCCCAGTCGCGTGGCAAGGGAAGGCTCGGGCGTTCCTGGACGTCACCAAATGGGGTTAATTTATACTGTTCGATTGTTCTCCGGCCTTCAATACCGCCCGTTTCAGCTTCTCAACTGACTTTCCTCTCTGTAGTTGCCGTAGCCAGAACCATTGAACTTTCCACCAAACTCAAGGCATTGATAAAATGGCCAAATGACATCCTGATTAACGGCAGGAAGATTGCCGGACTCCTCAATGAGATGAGCGCCGAAACAGAAAAGGTGAATTTCGTTGTCCTTGGCATCGGTGTCAACATCAACATGCGTCCGGAGCAGTTTCCAACAGATCTCCGTCATCCAGCCAGCTCTCTGTTCATTGAAAGCGGGGTCACGCTGAACCGGAACCAGTTCATCCGGACTTTGCTCAGTGAGCTCGATGCCCTGTATGAAATCTATGTCCATGAGGGATATGGGCCGATCAGGGAAGAATGGTTATCACGGGCGCAACTATGCGGGCGCAGAGCTCGAGTGTGCTGCCATGATCAGGTCCTTACAGGCGACATAAAAGGTATCGACAACATGGGCGCATTACTGCTCGATGTTGACGGCAGGGAAGAACGCATTCTTTCCGGAGATGTAACATTGTTGTGATTTGGGGGTAGCGTGCTTCTGGTAATCGATGTGGGCAACAGCAACATAGTCTTGGGAATGTATGAGGAGAACCGTCTGATAAGGGA
Source organism: uncultured delta proteobacterium (assembly GCA_963780945.1). Lineage (GTDB taxonomy): Bacteria > Desulfobacterota > Desulfuromonadia > Geobacterales > Geobacteraceae > Geotalea. The sequence continues at coordinate 9,346 of CAWAFF010000098.1, forward strand.
TTGGCGCATCTCCACTGATAAATCCAGGACTACCGATGAATACGGCATCCTGGTCAATGAGCTTTTCCGCTTGGGTGGTATCGATTTTTCTCATATTACCGATATAATTATTTCTTCCGTGGTGCCGACCCTGACCGGCGTCCTGGAAAGCCTCTCCCGTCAGTATTTTGGTTTCAAGCCATATGTCATAGGTCCAGGCATTAAAACCGGCATGTCCATTCACTACGACAACCCCAAAGAGGTTGGCGCCGATCGCATCGTCAATGCTGTGGCTGGATTTGAAAAGCACCACTGTGCTCTTATCATCGTCGATTTCGGCACTGCCACTACCTTTGATTATGTGAACAATCGTGGGGAATATTGTGGTGGGGCCATTGCACCAGGTCTGATGATCTCCATGGAGGCCCTATTTCAGAAGGCCAGCAAACTGCCACGAGTGGAAATTACCAAGCCGCCGGCGATCATAGCGAAGAATACCGTCAACTCAATGCAGGCGGGGATTTTCTATGGCTATGTCGGCCTGGTGGACGGCATAGTCACCAGAATGAAAGGGGAAGGGAAAGAAAACCCGAAAGTTATAGCCACCGGAGGGCTAGCTGGACTGATTGCGCCGGAATCTACTACCATAGAAGAGGTGGATGAGTATTTGACCCTGGACGGCTTGCGGATTCTGTATCAAAGAAATCGGGAAATTTGACCATAAAAATACAAAGGGGGGCGTATGGGAAAGTATGACACTGCAAAGTTGAGAAACCTTGGAATAGTTGCTCACGGCGGGGCCGGAAAAACCTCTTTAACTGAAGCAATCCTTTTTGACTCAGGCATGATCGACCGCCTGGGAAGGGTTGACGATGGCACCTCCACCATGGATTTTGAACCGGAGGAGGTCAAGCGCAAGATCACGATTTCTTCCTCGCTCAACCACTGCGAATGGAACGGCTATTCGATTCATGTTGTCGATACTCCCGGTTACGGCAACTTCATTTCTGATACACGTTCCTGCATGCGCGCCCTCGGCGGTGCGGTACTGATCCTTTCGGCAATCTCCGGGGTAAAAGTCCAGACCGAGGAGGTGTGGGAATGGGCGGATGAATTTGAGGTCCCCCGCATTGCTTTTGTAAACAAAATGGATCGTGAACGGGCCAATTTCTTCCGTGCTATTGATGATATGGAAAGCGTCCTCGGTGTGAAAGGAATTGCTGTCCAGCTGCCCATGGGGGCTGAAGAGAATTTTACCGGTGTAATCGACCTGGTAAGAATGAAGGCTTATACCTACGGTAAGGACCTGTCAGGCAAGTTTACAGAGGGGGAAATCCCCAATGAGTATCTGGCTGAGGCTAAAAGGCTTAGGGAGCAGTTAGTGGAGACCGTTGCGGAGGCTTACGATTCTCTTACCGAAAAATACCTGGAGAAAGGGGACCTGACGGAAGAAGAGATCGTCGATGGCCTACGGGTTGGCTCGCTACGATATACCTTTACTCCGGTCCTGTGCGGCTCAGCGTTATTTAATATCGGAGTCACCCAGCTTCTTGACTATATCTGCAGCTGTCTTCCCTCACCACTTGACCGTGGCACGGTACTGGGCACTAACCCGAAAACCAAGGAACTTGTGGAACGTGCTCCTGACGAGGCTGAACCTTTTTCCGCCCTGGTTTTCAAGACTACTTCCGACCCATACACCGGCAAGATCTCTGTCTTTCGTGTCTATTCAGGTACCCTGAATTCAGATTCCACCATTTACAACTCGACACGTGATTGCACTGAGCGTATCGGCCAGATCTATGAACTGGAAGGCAAGAAGCAGAAACCGATCAAGCAGGCGGTTGCAGGCGATATCGTCGCGGTATCCAAACTCAAAGAAACGCTAACGGGCGATACCCTTTGCGAACAGGATAAGCCCGTTGTCTATGAAGCTGCCAAGCCTCTGCAGCCGGTCATTTCCTTTGCCATAATGCCAAAAACTAAAAATGACGAAGATAAAATCCACGGAGCACTACAGAGACTGATGGAAGATGACCAGACCCTGGAGATTCACCGGGATGAAAAGACCCATGAATTAATCATCTCCGGCATGGGCCAAGTGCATCTTGAGGTTACCATCGAAAAACTGAAGCGAAAGTTCAGCGTCGATGTGGAGTTAAAAACCCCCAAGGTCCCCTATCTGGAAACCTTCAAGGGAACGGCCAAGGTTCAGGGTAAATACAAGAAGCAGTCGGGGGGGCGTGGCCAATATGGAGACTGCTGGGTGGAGTTCAACCCCCTTCCCCGTGGAGAAGGCTTTGTTTTTGAGGATAAGATCGTTGGCGGCGTTATTCCACGGCAGTATATTCCCGCTGTTGAAAAAGGCATCTTCGAGTCTTCCCAGGATGGATTCCTTGCCGGTTATCCTTTGGTGGACTTCAAGGCATCTCTTTATGATGGCTCCTTCCATACTGTTGATTCGTCTGAAATGGCCTTTAAGGTAGCCGGGTCACTTGCATTGAAAAAGGCCATGGAGACGGCAAAACCTGTTTTGCTGGAACCAATCATCACCATGAAGATCACAGTGCCTGAAGAAACCATGGGTGATGTGATCGGTGACCTGAACTCGCGCCGCGGCAAAGTAGTTGGTGTGGAACCTAAAGCCAATTCCCAGATCATCAGGGCTGTGGTGCCCATGTCTGAAGTACTTGCCTATGCATCCGATCTGCGTTCGATGACCAGCGACCGTGGCTTGTTTACCTCTGAATTCTCACATTACGAAGAAGTGCCTGGCCACCTGGCACAGAAGGTTATCAGTGAATCAGCTGCCAATCAAAAGCATGGGAATCATTAACACTCAGGAGGAATTATTTCGATGTCCAAGCAGTCTTCAGTGGATCCAGAGGAAAAGGGCGCAAGAGGAAATTCAAAGCAGGCACAACTTCTCGTCCTGTTGTTGCTATTGGCAAGCTTCGGCTACCTCTATTTTTTTACTGGATTGATCAAGCCTCATCAGGAAGCAGCAAAGAGTCCGGAACAGCCTGCCTTGATGAAAAAACCGATGCCGCCACGGGCAGAACAAAAACCTTTGACTGTAGGAGCAGAACAAACGGAGCAATCACCTGCTGCAACAGCTAAAGCCTCGCCTTCTGCTCAGAATGCAGCTCTCCCTGAACCTGCGCCCTCTCCAGTACCGGCCAGGCCGGAACCGGTGAAAGCAGCAAAAAACCAAGAACCAGCAGCTCAAAATGAGCAGATAAAGACAGTCAAAAATCAAGAGACAACCTAACAGAAAAGTTCAGTTAAGCAGGGCGCGATTGGGGCAGAGAAAGAGGGGCAGGGCAAGGTAGCTCAAAGCAAGGCAACCCAAAGCAAGGCAATTCAAAGCAAGGCAACCCAAAGCAAGGCAACCCAAAGCAAGGCAACCCAAAGCAAGGCAACTCAGGCCGTCGCTCCAGTCAAACCGTCGGCAAAAAACGCACCAGCTGCTACTAAACCCCAGTCTGCCGGTACCAAGGGCACGGAGGCCTTCAGCCTGAAAATAGGGGAGTTTCCCCTTGACAAAGATGTTGCCGTTGCCGAGGAAAAATTGAAAAAAGCCCGAATAACACCCATTATCCGGCAGAAGATGACCAGGATGGAGCCCATGCACCGACTTTTTTATGCTGAACATTCTGCCCGTGAATCAGCTGCAGCCGATCTTGAGCAGTTACGTGCCAAGGCTCCTGATGCCTTCGTTTTAAAAGAAAATGATAAATTTGTTGTTTATGCCGGTTCTTACTTCAAGGAAGACCGAGGCACCATTGAGCAGGCCCGGCTTTTCGATAAAGGCATCAGGTTGGTTATAAAGAAGAGCAAAGTCAAAATCCCGGTGACCCAGTTGAGTGCAGGCAACTTCGCCAGCCAAAAAGAGGCCGGTACTGCAGCTGCCAAATTGAAGAAGATAGGACTCAATGCAACGGTTATCAAAGCTGTCAGAAAAACGGGTAAAAAGTGACACAGAAGGTTACGCTGAAAATGACTGCTGCGGTTGCTCCATATGTGAGGGGTGATGCATTAAGGGAAGATAAACTCCGGGCCGCCAAAGGGGAGATTCCTCTCGGCGCTTCAGATCTAACAGTGTTGCTTTTTTTTCTCGCCCATGATGTCGATGGAGAAATTAAGCAGGCATCACTGAAATCTCTGCGGGCTCTCCCTGAGCCGTTACTTGAGGAGGTTGTGGCACTGCCCGACACCGCCGGGAAAATTCTCGACGTCATTGCTCGTCTACATCTTTCCAAGCGATATATTGCCGAAAATATTTTATTGCACCCCAACTGTGAGGAGACCACCCGCGCTTTTTTGATTGAAAAAGGTGTCACTGACTTGACTGATCAGGTGGCAATGGATGACTGTTCCAATCCCGATGTCTGTGATGTGGACGAAGATGCCGAAGATGCCGCTGAGGGCGAAGAGCAAGAAGACGAAGAAGAATTTCAGTCAAAATTTCAGCTGTCACAGCAATTAAGTATATCCGAAAAAATAAAAATAGCGTTAACTGGTGACAAAGAGTGGCGTTCCATTCTGCTTAAAGATTCGAACAAGCTGGTTTCAGGAGCGGCTATTAAAAATCCACGGATCACCGAGTCTGAGGTGCTTACCATTGCCAAATCCAAGATACAGAACGACGAAATTATGCGGGTGATTTGCGCCAATAAGGAATGGCTTAAAAATTACACGATCCGAAGGGCTCTGGTTGAAAATACCAAGACCCCTTTACCGGCAGCCCTGCGTTTCATGTCCTCTTTGACAGAAAAAGATCTGGGGCTTCTGGCTAAAAGCAAGAATGTATCGTCTGTGATCGCTACCCAGGCGCGTAGGGTTCTGTTGACTAAAAGCAATAAACGCTAGGAGGATAAGCAATGGCTCTGGTTAATAATAGTAAACGGGAAATCAATGCAAAACTGGTCTATTATGGACCCGGCTTATCAGGCAAGACCACAAGCCTGAAACATATCTATGGCAAACTTAAACCGGAGTTTCGGGGAAAACTCAAGTCCATGAACGTTCAAGGGGACAAAATGTTTTTCTTCGATTTTACGCCTCCCGGTGATGGCAACGTCAACGGATATAATGTTCGTTTGCATATTTATACTTTGAGAGGTGAACCGGCCGGTCCTGCACCGTGGAAAATGGTGCTGAAAGGTGTTGATGGTATAGTGTTTGTCGCCGATTCTTCGCCCGAGAGGATGGAGACCAACTGTGAAAGCCTGCAGCACCTGGATGAATATTTGCTGGCACACGGTCAGTCCGTGGCAAATATCCCCCTGGTTTATGCTTATAATAAGCGCGATCGTACTGATGCTCTTCCTGTCGAAGATCTGCAGAGGAAGCTTAATCCTCGCAATTGTCCCAGTATACCGGTAACAGCCAGCAAAGGGGACGGTGTGCTTAATGCGCTTCTGACGCTGGTTAAAATGGTACTGAAGAATTTGCGGGAAGGTGGTGTCGAGTTGGGAGAATCTGCCGAGCCTCAAGACATTGCCCCACCGCCGGAGTACGAATTCGGTGTTGGCGAAAGAAATACCGTTGCGGTGGACAATGATGAGTATATCATGGGTTCCACTGCGGGTGATTTTACGGCAGAAACGCAGCCTGTCACACTAAAAGAGATGAACGACGGCGATCAGGAGGTCTTTTTTCTAGGAGGTGCCGAAATGGTTGGTCCAGGTCACCTGCGCTTGCCGCTTGTAATCAAATGTGCAGGCAGAGAAAAAATCGTCAGCTTGACCCTGACAATCAACTGACACGACGCTAACGCGGCGTTGTAGCAACATTTACACTGCACTGAAAAACGAGGTAATGTCTTTGGCTGTTGATATGGAAACTGTGACAAGACTTCTGCTGGCTTCCCTTTTGGGGGGGATCATAGGCCTGGAAAGGGAAGTTCATGGCCGCCCTGCCGGTTTCAGAACCCACCTGCTCGTTCCCTTGGGTCAGCCCTCTTTGTAGCATCTTCCATTGAGTTTTACAGGGTTTTCGGCAACTTCAAGGGCAACATGCCGGTGGGTGTCGATCCTGGAAGGATTGCGGCACAAGTTGTTACCGGCATCGGATTTCTTGGTGCGGGGGCTATCATCAGGGAAAAAGCTTCTGTCCGTGGCCTAACAACCGCAGCATGTCTTTGGATTGCATCTGCAATCGGAATTGCTTGTGGTATCGGTTTGTTTGGTATTGCCATTGTCGTAACGGGAATTTCGCTCATCAGTTTGTTGTTCCTGAAAAAGGTTGAGCGGGTTCTGGCGAAGGATGTATATGCAACAATAAAGATCTGGAGTGCTGACAGGGAAGGACTGATCACTGAAATGGAATCAATAATTAATAATGGTGCACGCCTGAAGGTAACGGCTACCAGGTTCGAAAAGGATGTGGCGCTAAAGCTTATCAGTATTGAGTATGACCTTAAACTCAGCAGCCGAGATATGACCGGGGTTCTGGTTGATAGAATATCACTTGTCCCCGGAGTGAGTAAGGTAAGATTTAATTAATTGCATTAACTTCGAAATTCATGCTTGATTGGACGAGCCTGATGGTATAGTTAAAACAATGTGGACAGTATGACAACAGGTTAATATTCACCCGGTTTAAGGGAAGGAGCTGTGGATGGCAATCATTACCATATCAAGACAGATGGGCACAGGCGCCTATGCTTTGTCAAAGGAACTGTCGAAAAAACTCAAATATACCCTTGTCGACGGGCCCAAAATTGCTGAGCTGGCTAAAAACTATGGCCTTGCTGAAGATTCACTGGAACGTATCGACGAAAAACCTCCGGCGTATATAATGGCTGAAGACAGGATGCAAGCGGCTAATCTCAGCAATATGGAGCTCATTCTGCTTGACTGCGCTCGGAAGGGGAATGTTGTCCTCTATGGCCGAGGTGCGCAGTATCTTCTGGATGGGATGACCAACGTCCTGCGGGTGCGTATCATTGCGCCCTTTGAGGAGAGAGTAGAGAATTTTGCAGAACGTGAATGGATTGACCCGGACCTGGTTCGCGACTTGATCAGAAGGAGCGACCATCAAAGGGGCGGTTTTACCCATTTTTACTTTGACAGGGATTGGCAAAGCCCCTTTGAATATGACTTGGTCTTCAATACTTCACGCTTATCCAAAAGTGCCATTATTGAAGCCATAGTTGCGGCGGCGAAAGATCCAAGACTTAAAGAGGATGAGGCCGAGATGGCGTCGCATCTTGATGATCTTATTCTTCGCAAACGTGTGCAGGCCGAGATCCAAAAATCCAGTAAAATAGAATGTCTACATTTTAATATCCAATGTCTGGATGGGGAGATAACATTATCCGGTCATGTCCATACCGATGAAGAGCGGGAAATGGCGGTCAAGATTGCATCAAAGGTAAAAGATGTAATTCATGTGAATGACGAGCTTCAGGTAATGAACTACAAGCCTCACCGGGAATAAAGCTCGGCTGCTGGATATGAATTTAAAAAGGGCCCTTAATCGGGCCTTTTTTTATTTTAAACCATTTATTTTTTCCTGGCGACCTTTTCAGCTCCTCTGCAAGAGAGTAGGGGATCGCCAGGTGACCACGACCTGCCCCTAACTCGATTCCCGCTTCAATGCCGTGAAAATCGGACCCTCCTGTGACTGACAGTTGTAGATCACTGGCCAATCTTAAAAGAAAAGAGGAATCCTCCGCATTGCACATGTTGTTATAAGCTTCCAGTCCTTTCAGCCCCAGTTTTGCCAAATCCCTTATTATCGATGCAAGTACGCTTCTGTCTTCACTGATACTAGTGGGATGTGCCAATACTGAAACGCCGCCAATTCTTTTTATTTCTGCAAGTGCTTCATCCATTGGAAAATATTGCTTTGGAACATCACAGGGGATGAGATAGCGCTCGAAAGCATCCTGCATGTCACGGGCATAGCTCCTGTTCACAAGCACACGGGCAATATGCGGTCTCCCGAAGGCTCCATCGGCAAGGTTGATGGCCTCGTCGTAGGAAATGGCCGCTTTTTGCTCAAGCTCCAGCTTTACATTAATATTGGCAATAATCGATTGACCGCGGTGGTCTCTGGACCTGCGAAACTCAACCAGCTTCTTGAGAAATACAGCGTCAGTGTGATCAATAAAGTATCCCAGCAGATGAACATCATGGTAGGAGCCAAATTCCACTGACAGTTCAATGGCCGGTATCACCTCAATGCCCAAGCTTATTCCTGCAGCCAGTGCTTCTTCTATGCCGTCAACTGCGTCATGATCAGCAAGGGCAATGGCCCGCAGCCCTTTTTCTCTGGCCATTGCAACAAGTTGCCCGGGATTGTAAATGCCATCGGAATAACTTGAGTGAATATGTAGATCTATCATTCATTATGCCTTTCGTTTTAGTATCGTTTGAGTGAGTTCTGCTTCAAGATATAAACCCTAAAGATGATAAAGGCAATATCAACCGGTATTATCTCAAGTAATGCGCATCCTGATTAAATTTCAGGTATCGACTCTGCCTGCGACCAACAAATTTAGAGTTGCCTTGGCGCAACCCATAAAGTAAAATGCTGGCGGCTAAAATGGTGTCGAAGTCTTAAGGAGAGATGATGGTAAAAAAACAGGGTATCGCACTGGCAGTTACTGCACTTGTCATTTATATTATCGGCGGGATTTCCACCTTCGGCGGACTTGGGCTGATCTTTTTCATGCGGGGGCGTGACCTGTTCAGCTGGGGAGAAGGCAGCAGCATAGGGTATCTGTTCCTCTGTGTTGGGTTGTCTCTTTCCATTCTGGGCATTCTTACCATGCGCATTTTTAAGAACAGAGGAATGGTGTGAAAGACGCTGAGATTCATCAGGCAGTCACTTTACTTCTCCAAGCAGTAAAAAACTGGCAGAGCCCGGCTGTCACCATAGTTTCTCAGCGCGAAAACAATGCTTTCAAGGTATTAATTTCCTGCATCCTTTCACTGCGAACCCAGGATAAAACCACCGCAGCTGCTTCAGAACGACTGTTCAGCATGGCAGAGACACCAGAAATGCTGGCATTATTGCCTGTTGACGTAATTGAAAAAGCCATTTATCCAGTGGGTTTCTTCAGGATCAAGGCCGTCCAGATAAAGGAAATTTGTAATCTTCTGGTAAACAGTTATGAAGGAAAGGTGCCTGACGAAATTGATGAATTGCTGAAATTCCGGGGGGTCGGCAGGAAAACCGCCAATCTTGTGGTTACCCTGGGTTATGGAAAACCCGGCATCTGCGTCGATACCCACGTCCACCGCATATGTAACCGCTGGGGGTATGTGCGGACCAAAACTCCGGAACAGACCGAACAGGTTTTACGAGGCAAACTTACCACAGGAATATTGGCTAATAATCAACGATCTTCTTGTAACATTCGGTCAGAATCAGTGTTTCCCTGTTTCACCACGCTTTCTACAACCTGTCCCTTTTACAGTAATGTGTGAGCGGGTTGATGTAAAAAAGTCCAGATAAAATCGGATTCCAGGCGATATTTGTTCACAAAATAGGTTGTCTCCGTGACATATAGGTTGTAAACTTCTTATTCATGACATGATACATGTATTTTACTTATTGTGGGAGGCGGGTTATGTTGAGAAAAATCGGTTTTGTAGGGTTAGGTACTGTCGGCAGGCATATGGCTGCAAATCTAACAAAGTCGGACATCATTTAACCGTCTATGACGATGACGCAGAACTTGAATGAACTGGTAAAGCTAGGCGCAAAACCTGCAGCAACACCCAGTGAAGCTGCTAAGGGTAAAGACCTTGTCATAGTTATACTTCCGGAAAGCCACGGGCTGGAAACCTTTGTATTTGGCAAAGATGGCGTTTGGAGGGGCTAGACCCCGGCACCATACTCGTCGATATGGGAACCCATTCCCTTGAGACAACTCTTAAAATTGCTGACGAGGCCATCAAACGCAGGGTTATGTTTCTTGAAGCACCAGTGTGGGGGACAAAGGAACATGCTGCCAATGGTCTGGTGACCATCCTTGCCGGCGGTGATCCCTCACTGCTTGGCCGTTGTCGTGAAGCTTTCTCCTATTTTGGCCTCAACATTATACATATTGGCAAGGTTGGCGACGCAACAAAGATGAAGTTTATCGTCAATCTTGTGCAGGCGGAATTGATGCAGTCGTTGTCTGAAGGAATAGTTTTCGGCGAAAAATTGGGTTTTACTGCGGACAAGATTCTTGAAGTACTTGATTCCGGCGGTGTTGCTTCACCGCTCTTTCATTCGAAAGGTCGCAGCATAGCCAGGGGCGATTTCAGCCGGAACCTTGCTTTAAAATATGTTCACGAACAGCTTCTTTTGGTCATGGACGCTGCAAAAAAAGTTAATCTTGATCTTCCTGGAGCGGAAACTGCCTGTAAACTTTACGAGCAGGCGGTTAAAGATGGTCGCGGCGAGGAGGATTACTCGGCTGTAGTCAAGGTTTTGCGTAAGTAGATTCCTTCTTGCGGCAACAATGTTGATCAGGGGCGTTACTCATTGGGTGCGCCCTTTTTTTAATGTTGAAGGCAGGATTCATATGTGCTAATTAATGGTGTCACAGCCAAGACTGCTAAGGGTAAATGATTAGAAGGAGAGAAGCTTGCTGTTCATGGGAATCAGATTCAAACTATCTCTTATTACCTTGCTGCTGGTATCTGCGGTTATCGTGGTGTCATCTGTTGTTGTCATGGGGATTATGGACAGGTTTCTCCTGGGGGAACTTGTCAAGCGTGGCCTATCCCTGTCAAGAGGGGCCTCCGGCACTGCCGGCTATGGCCTCCTGGCGAATAGATGTCCTTTCAGTGGATAACCTTGTCGCAAAGCTTAAGGAGCGACAACCTGATATACTGTATGTGGCGGTTGTGGACCGGAATGGCGTCATTATTGCACACAATGAATTGGCCAGGAATGGTGCCAGATATGTGAGACAGCAGGAAGATTTCTTGATTGAAGCAACTGCTGATGGGGCGACCGTTTTCAGGGGTGACAGGGACGGCAGGCTTGTTTATGAATTCAGCACACCCATAAACTTCTCGACTAAAAAAATTGGTTCTTTCCATCTGGGCATAGATGCTGTCTCTCTAGCAAGTGCGCAGTCGGATGCACGTCGTAAAGTTGCACTGGCATCTGGATTAATACTGATTATTGCGATTGCAGCCTCATTCCATATTGGCCGTTTTTTTACTACGCCGATTAAAAAGCTGAGTGAAGGGGTTTCACGACTAAAATCCGGCAGCTATCAGGGAGCGCTTCCCGTGAGTGTTCGGGATGAGCTTGGAGATCTGACCAGAAGTTTTAATGAGATGGCACAGGTTATCACTGACCAGCAGGAGAAACTTGAAGAATATGCACTGGGTCTGGAGGAATCTTATCTTGCTACGGTAAAAATACTGGCGACCTCCATTGATGCCCGGGATGACTACACACTTCAGCATTCAACTCGTGTTGCCGCTCTGTCTGTTATGCTGAGGCGAAAAGCTGGGTCTGACTGTTGAGGAATTGCGGGATCTGGAGGTGGCGGCTTTGGTGCATGACTTGGGCAAAATAAGAATCCCGGATAATGTTCTGAAAAAGGCAGGGCCGCTGGATGAAGATGAAATGCAACTGGTAAAGTGTCATACACTCCACGGCGCAGAAATCCTTGGTCATTCACAGGCGCTGCACAGGTTCATCCCAGCTGTTCTACATCACCACGAGTGGTATAACGGCCAAGGCTATCCCGAAGGGTTGAAGGGGGAGGGGATTCCACTGTTTGCCATGATCATTTCCATTGCCGATGCCTATGATGCAATGACCACTTCCAGACCATATCGCAGCGGGTTGCCGGCGGCAATTGCTATCCGGGAAATAAAGCGTAATCGCGGTTCGCAGTTCGATCCCGATCTTGCCGATTTGTTCATACATTCACTGGGGCAACCCAATAAAGCGATTCCGCAATTATTTTTAGAGTTGCCGGTATGAAAAATCATTCAAAAAAGGTGACAGCTCTTCTGTTGCTCGTTTTTGTTCTTCTTCCAGCATGTACAAGCCATCACAGAATACCGTCGGCTGAAGGGAAGTACCAATTATCTCAGGAACGGCGTCTCGCCGTGCTGCGCAAAAAGGTCAACCCTCTCCTGAAGAAGAAGCATTTTCGGCGCGCCCTTGAATTGGTGTGTGAACGGCATCAGGCAAATCAGCCATTGGATGGCATGGAAAAAGAATATATTGTCGCAGTGAATGGCTTGCTGGAGATCGGCGAAGATGCCATGTCCAGCTCTGATTATGGTTTTGCCGGACAAAATTTCAAAGCTGTGCTGGATGCTTATCCAGCGGAGTCAAAATTGGTGGGAAAAATAAAATCAAGTGAGAAAGGCCTTAAAGCTTACTTGGAAACCTGCTCCAATGAATTAATGGAGCAGGGCCTTGAGCAATACAGGCGGGGAGAGCTGGAAAAGGCTATAAAAACATGGAAAACTATCATTGTCTTCAGTGCTGATCATAAGGGTGCGGAAAAGGCCATTTCAACAGCCACCGTGCAGGAAAAATCACTGAATGAGATGACCGCTAACTGAACACAATACTTACTTGCTCCAGATTATAAATCAGTCAGTCTTCTCTTTTGCCAATAAGGCAACATTTTCCACATGCGGTGTCTGGGGAAACATGTCCACCGGCTGGATTGCTGCAGTTATAAACCCCATCCCTTTTAATAGATCAAGGTCGCGGGCCAGGGTCTCCGGCGAGCACGAGACATAAATGATTTTATCTGGGCCAAGGGCAGATATCCTTCTTAGCACCAACTCATCGCATCCCTTACGTGGTGGATTTAAGACAACAAGATCAACCTTCTCCCCTTCTCTTTGCATTTCGTCAACCAGCCTTGCAACATCGCCTGCTATAAACCTGCAGTTGTCAATGCCGTTAAGTCGAGCATTCTGCTCAGCGTCGGCTACAGCTGAATCGACAACCTCGATGCCGGTCACCTCTTTACAATGTGGGGCAAGAAACAGTGATATGCCACCGATGCCGCAGTAAAGATCCAGTACCTTTTCTGTTCCGGTCAAAGCCCCCCATTCACGTACCTTTTCATAAATGATACGCGCACTGCCGCTATTAATCTGGAAGAATGAGCGGGGAGAGATTAGGAATCGTGTCTCAGCAAGAGTCGCAGGTAGAAGCTGTTCTTTTGTGAGAAAATGATCCTTATGGCCGAGAATGGCATTTCCCGTTGAGCCATTAACGTTCTGGTCTATGACAGTTACCTCTGGCACTGCATTTTGAAGGTGCTTTGCCAGATGATGTATTTCGTTATAACTGCGCTCTGCCGTGACAAAGACCACCATTGCCCTGTTGGCTGATTCCGAGACCCGAACTAACAGATAACGCAAAAGGCCCATCTGACTTTTAGGATTATAAATGGGGATTTTACCCTTTTTGATGCCGGTTTTGACGGCGCTTACCACCTTGTTGATAAGAGGATGGTGAATGGCGCAGTTGCCCAGTTCCAGCACCTCGTGGCTGTTGCGTCGATAAATGCCTATTACAGGGTCGGCAAACTTGCCGGCGATCATCAGTTTTGCCGAATTGCGGTAGTGGATCTGCTGTGGCGAAGGAATGACATCTTGTAAAACTGCCTTTTCAAGGGTCTTGTAGCGGCGAACGAATCTATGAACAAGCTGCTTTTTCCAAGCCAGTTGAGCCTGGTAGTCCATCCGAAGGAGAGCACAACCGTCGCATGCCATATTTTCGCAGCATGGCTTAGCAACGCGGTCAGTGGACGAGTGGACTATCTTTACGATCTTGGCAAAGGTTTCCCTTTGGCCTACATAGGTGACTTTTGCTCTTATTGATTCACCTGGTAGTGCTCCAGCGGTGAGAACGGATATGTCTTCGTAGCGGGATACGCCAAATCCGTCATCGTTGAGGGCTGTGACGTTCAGATCAAGGATTTGACCATTTTTGATTTTGGCGCCTTCTATTTTAGCAGGTTGTTTGATCGATGGTTTCTTTTTCATCGCCATACTAAATATTAAAATCATCAATCTGTCAATGGAGGATTTTGAGTAAATTTAAGAGCAAACTGTGTATAAAAAGTAATCAGATCTGGAATATTGTTGTCTAGAATGTAGGCAGTAGCTGTAAAAACGAGCACAACAAGTGATTAAAATATAAGCGAAAATAAGGGCGGGCCTGTTTTTTGTGCTGATTTGCTTAAAAGTGGTGCATTCTGTGCACTGGTCTGTGGCATTAATGGTGGTATGAACCCCCGAGCCGGTAAAGCTATGAATAATTCAACAGGAGGAAGATCGATGTCGCCACAAATTGACGAAAAAGTAGAGCCGATATTTCAGGAAGTTCTCAAGCGGAACCCAGGTGAGGAGGAGTTTCATCAGGCGGTTCGCGAGGTTCTTGAATCACTTGGACCTGTCCTGGTAAAGCACCCGGAATTTTGTGACAGAAAGATTATCCAGAGAATCTGTGAACCGGAACGCCAGATTATCTTCAGGGTACCCTGGCAGGATGACAGTGGTGCTGTTCACATCAACCGTGGTTTCCGTGTTGAGTTCAACAGTTCACTGGGACCCTACAAAGGTGGCCTCCGTTTTCATCCGTCTGTTTACCTGGGCATCATCAAGTTTCTGGGTTTCGAGCAGATCTTTAAGAATTCCTTGACTGGTCTCCCCATTGGCGGCGGCAAGGGTGGATCCGATTTTGACCCCAAGGGTAAATCCGATAACGAAATCATGCGCTTTTGTCAGAGCTTTATGACAGAACTATATCGTCATCTGGGCGAGCACACCGATGTGCCTGCGGGCGATATCGGGGTGGGCGGCAGGGAAATTGGCTATATGTTCGGTCAGTACAAGCGGATAACCAACCGCTATGAGCCAGGCGTTCTCACCGGCAAAGGACTGGATTGGGGCGGATCATTGGTCCGTACCGAAGCAACCGGTTACGGCGCAACCTTCTTTGTGGATGAAATGCTCAAGGTGCGCAAGGAGTCTTTTGACGGCAAAACCTGTGTCGTTTCCGGTTCCGGCAACGTGGCAATCTACACCGTCGAGAAAATCAACCAGTTGGGAGGCAAGGTTGTTGCCTGCTCCGATTCCAATGGCTACATCTACGATGACAAAGGTATTGATCTTGATCTGGTCAAGCAAATAAAAGAAGTGGAGCGTCGCCGCATTGCCGATTACCTGAGTGTACATAAGCATGCCAAGTATGTAGCCGGCGGTAACATCTGGGATGTCCCTTGTCAGGTAGCAATGCCTTCCGCCACCCAGAACGAGATCAACGGTAAGGATGCCGCGAAGCTCGTCAAAAACGGCTGTATTGCCGTTGGAGAAGGGGCCAACATGCCGACAACTCCGGAAGGGGTCAAGGTGTTCCTGGATGCCAAAATTGCTTACGGACCAGGCAAGGCAGCTAATGCCGGCGGGGTGGCAACTTCCGCCTTGGAAATGCAGCAGAATGCCTGTCGTGATACTTGGACTTTCGAGTACACGGAAAAGCGCCTGGCCGATATCATGAAGAACATCCACAACCTTTGCTATGAAACTGCCGAGGAATACGGCACGCCAGGCAACTATGTCAACGGTGCCAATATTGCCGGTTTCATCAAAGTGGCCAAGGCTATGGTTGCACACGGATTGATATAAGGTGTAAACGCTACAATTGTACTTCCTGAAAATTCTAAACATGAAAGCCCGGCATTGCCGGGCTTTTCTGCATGTATCCTTCCTTGACCTTCCCGCCTGTTTCCGCTAATATGCGCCGCTATGAAAAAACCAACCAGGCAGATAAAAATTGGTAAGGTGGAGATTGGCGGTGGCGCTCCCTGCTCCGTCCAGTCCATGTGCAGTACCGACACCCGTGATGTGCCTGCTACCATGGGGCAGATTCGCAGGCTGAGCGAGGCGGGTTGTGAGCTGGTACGTTGCGCCGTACCGGACATGGAGGCAGCCGTTGCCCTTGGCAGCATCAAGGCCGACAGCCCGATTCCGGTCATCGCCAATATCCATTTTGACTACAAATTGGCCATTAAGGTCCTGGAAAACGGCATTGACGGCTTGCGGCTGAACCCAGGCAACATCGGCGAGCAGTGGAAAGTTGCCGAAGTGGTGAAAGTTGCGGCAGAGCGCCAGGTGCCGATACGCATCGGTGTCAATGCCGGTTCACTGGAAAAAGAGCTGCTGCAGAAATATGGACATCCTACCGCAGAAGCCATGGTGGAGTCAGCCCTTGGGCATGTGCGGATCCTGGAGGACCTGGGTTACGATCATATCAAGATTTCACTCAAGGCTTCCGATGTCATGAAAACCGTTTCAGCCTATCGGCTCCTTTCAAAAGCAGTGGATTATCCACTTCACATAGGCATAACCGAGGCCGGTACAATCTTTTCCGGCACCATCAAATCATCGGTTGGACTTGGTATTCTTCTGGCTGATGGTATTGGCGATACTATGCGCGTTTCTCTTACCGGTGATCCAGTTGACGAAGTGCGGGTAGGTTACGAGATTCTCAAGTCCATTGGCATCAGACAACGTGGCATCAATTTCGTATCCTGTCCCACCTGCGGCCGTTGTCAGATTAATCTGATCAAAGTGGCTGAAGAGGTTGAGAAACGACTGGCCGGGGTTGCAAAACCGGTAACGGTGGCGGTAATGGGTTGTGTTGTCAACGGCCCAGGGGAGGCGCGCGAGGCTGATTTTGGCGTTGCCGGAGGCCGCGGTGAGGGTCTTCTGTTCAGCCATGGCGAAATAGTGCGCAAGGTGCCGGAAAATGA
>CAWAFF010000099.1:0-38397 GCA_963780945.1 uncultured delta proteobacterium
ATTTAGGAAGCCCGGTTCTCTTGGAAATTTCCTGGTTGCCCAGAAAATGGTCACTGGGATTAAAGCAACTCAGCACCTCGAGGCCTCGTGCCAGAGCCTCGACAAATTTGCGCTGGTCTTCCGGAGTTCTGTCGGTTCTGTCCTTTGTCATGCCGCTTGTTCTCCATTGAATAATTATTAGTGCCCATCCGGAAATCTCGGAGCACAGATTACAGGTTTGCATAATGGGGTGCGGGTGTCAATACTTATCGTATAAAATGGTTAACGTGTTCCGCAGTGCAAGACAAAATGATTTTGCCCGGCAACTGGCGCTGGTTGCTAATTTCACGTTAAACCTGTAAATAACGGATGTATTTCTGAATTAAAGGGTGTAGACCACAAATTGAGATGCGGTGCAATAATATCGCTTGCAATTTATCAGGTTTAAATATATCATTATTTCAGAACAATTGAACCGCACAGCGGAATTAAGTGGGTAAAAAGATAGTTTCTCTGCTGCTAAACCGATATTTAGGGTGCGGAAGCACTCCAGTGGAACGATGTTACAGGTGTAAACAGTAGCGGCTTTCAGCCCAGTGAGGACGCTGTTTGGTTGATTTCAGGCATGCAGATCTCGGCCCATTTATTCACTTGACAGAAAATTAAGCATTGTGGTACTTAATTACCAATAGACGTTTTTGTGACAGTGTTTTGAAATTAAACAATATCGTTCCAGTTGGCTACATCGCGGCATTTAATACAGGAACTGCTTGGGTTCATAACCGGTTAAATAAACTATAGGCAAGGAGATCACCATGAGATTCGGACTCACCGACGAGCAGAAAATGATGCAGGAAATGGCAAGGGATTTCGCCCAGAAAGAAATCGTGCCCACCCTCAAGGAGGACGAAGCAAACCATGTCTTTCGTCCCGAACTTGTGAAGAAGATGGCAGACCTGGGCTTCTTCGGCTGCGCTCTCCCCGAAGAGTACGGCGGCAATGGCTGTGGTTTTCTCGAGTCGGTCATCATTGCCGAACAGCTTGCCATTGTCAGCGGCTCCTCTCGCCTGCCGCTCAACATGCAAAACATCGGGCCTTCCATAACGGTTAACAAGTTCGGCACCAAGGAACAGAAGGAGCGTTTCATTCCGGACTGGGTCAGTGGCGAATCCTTCGGTTTTTTTGCCATCACCGAGCCCAACTCCGGTTCCGACGTGGTCAGCATGGGCACTTCCGCCACCGATCGCGGCGATCACTGGGAGCTGAACGGCCAAAAGATGTGGATCTCCAATGCCCATCTGGGAGACTGGGGTCTGGTGTACGCCATGACCGACAAGAGCTTGAAATACAAGGGCATGACCTGTTTCATCGTTAATCTGAAGGGAAATGAAGGGATCATCACCGCCCCCATCGAGACCAAGCTAGGTCTGCATTGCGCCCCAACTGGCGAGATATCCTTTAGTCAGGCCAAGATTCCCAAGGATTCTGTCCTGGGCGAGGTGGGCCAAGGTTTTCAGATCTGCATGTACCAGTTGAACAATACCAGGATCAGCTGCGCTGCCGGAGCCCTTGGCATCGGTGGCGGCGCCATCGAGGCAGCCATCGGCTATGCCAACGAGCGGACCCAGTTCGGCAAGAAGATCGGTTCCTACCAGATGATCCAGGCCTCGATCGCCGAGATGGTCGCCGAGCACGAAGCAGCCAAACTTCTGGTGTACCAGGCGGCCTGGCTCAAGGACCAGGGACTCCCCAACCAATACCAGACCTCCATGGCAAAACTTTTTGCCTCCGAGGCTGCCGTGCACGCCGCCACTGAAACAATGAAGATCTTCGGCAGCTACGGCTTCTCCACCGAATATCCGGCGGAGCGTTTCCTGCGCGATTCCATGTCGCTACGAACGGTTGAAGGTACCAGCAACATCCAGAAAACCATCATCGCCGGCTTTGCCCTCGGTGATGTGACCAACCGTTAGAACGCGGGTTGCGGGAAGTAGTCCTTTGAGTAAATGCTTACCTGATTAGTACTAATCTTCCGCCAGTCCCTTCTCCATGAGGACCCACGGGGCCTAAAGGAGAAGGTGGCCGAAGGCCGGAGGAGGGGCAGCAGTGCCATTTATATCAACTTTGCCCCCTCACCCTAGCCCTCTCCCTCAGGGAGAGGGGACTGTTTGAAGCCATTGCGGAAGATTGATGCTAATCAAGAACAATTATAAATTTAAATAGATAGTGAGGGGGTCCATCATGTCGCGAAAGCAAACGCCATTGCGCCCGTATTTCGAGAAAATGGCAGATATTGGCAAGTCGCTGGGTGAAGCAGAAATCAGGCGTTCCCAGGAAAATATCGAGCTGGTCAGAGAGCAGGAGCAGATTCTGGCCCAGGAGGCCGAGAGGGTCAAAAACGCGGGTATCCCGGCCAAAAAGATCCATGAGCGCGGTGGGATGACCATCTACGACCGCCTTGACTACCTGGTGGACCATGGCACCTGGTCTCCGCTGCATAGCCTCTACAACCCCCAGGACAATGAAGAAGGGTGCACCGGGGTCGTCAACGGTATCGGCAAGATTGAGGGCAAGTGGGCGGTAATCATCGGCTTTGACAACAAGGTCATGGCCGGCGCCTGGATTGCCGGACAGGCCGAGAACATTCTCATGGTCACCGACATGGCCAAGCGCCTCAATGTGCCGCTTGTCTGGCTGACCAACTGCTCAGGCGTCAAGCTCATGGAACAGGAGACTGTCTACGCCGGTCGCCGCTCCAGCGGCGCCCCCTTTTACCGTCATGCCGACCTCAATCATCTGGGGATTCCGATCCTCAATGGCATCTACGGTACCAACCCTGCCGGCGGCGGTTACCAGGGGATCAGCCCCACCATCCTCCTGGCCCATGAAGGGGCCAACATCGCGGTTGGCGGAGCAGGCATTGTCGGTGGCATGAATCCCAAAGGGTATATCGATGCCGAAGCCGCCCGGGCACTCATCGACGGCACTAAGAGCTTCAAGGCCAAAGATCCTGGCAGGGTGGAGACTCACTTCGACCAGACGGCATACTTCCGTGAAGTCCACGACACCGAAAAGGGCGTTCTGGACGGGATCAAGGACTACATGCGGATGATGCCGGCCTACGACCCGACCATGTTCCGTGTCGCCGCACCAGCAGCACCAAAATATCCCCTTGAGGATCTCAACATGATCCTTCCCGCGAACCAGAAGCGGCCCTATGATGCGGTCCAGATTCTGGCACGTCTCACCGACAACAGCGAGTTCATGGAATACCGCCCCGAGTACGGCCGTGAGGTCTTTGCCGGCATCGCCAAGATAGACGGCTTCCCCGTGGCCTTCATCGGCAACCGCCAGGGAGTTTTTCCCGGCTACCCCGAATACGCCAAGGGTGCTTATCCGGCGGTTGGCGGCAAACACTACCGGGAAGGGCTCATCAAGCAGGCGGAATTTGTCACCCTCTGCGGTCGTGATAATCTGCCGATCGTCTGGCTGCAGGACACCACCGGCATTGATGTGGGCGATCTGGCCGAAGAAGCCGAACTGCTTGCCCTGGGCCAGTCCCTGGTCTATTCCATCGAACAGACTGATCTCTCCATGATGTGCGTCGTGCTGAGAAAGGGTACCGCTGCCGCCCACTACATCATGTGCGGTCCCCAGGCCAACAACAACAACGCCTTCACCCTCGGCACACCGCTGACCGAAATCTACGTCATGCATGGCGAGACGGCTGCCGCTGCCTCCTATGCCCGGCGCCTGGTCAAGGAAGATGAGGCAGGCAATGACCTCACCCCGGTCCTGGACAAGATGAACCAGATGATCAAGGACTACCAGGACAAGTCACGGCCTGCTTACTGTGCCAAGACCGGCTTCGTCGACGAAATCGTGTCACTGCCCGACCTGCGCAAGTACATCCAGGCCTTTACCGGTGCCAACTACCAGAATCCCAGGTCGATCACGCCGGTCCATCAAATGCTTCTTCCCAGGATCATCAAGGGGTAAAAGCTTTAACGTTGAAAAAGCCCCGGACGGTTTCGCCCGGGGCTTTTGTCCACTGCGTTGCCAGTGGGTGCCCGGCCAGGTCAGATTGCGCAAATCCATTAATCAAGTTGTCTCGCTACCATATCTTGAAAGGAATTTCACATGAGCAAAGAAAAAAAACCATTGGGTATAACCGAAGTCGTGTTGCGGGACGCTCATCAGTCCCTCTTCGCCACCCGTCTGCGTCTGGATGACATGCTCCCCATCGCTGAAAAACTCGACCAGATCGGCTACTGGTCCATCGAGATGTGGGGAGGAGCCACCTTCGATTCCTGCATCCGTTTCCTTGGCGAGGACCCCTGGGTGCGCCTGCGGGAACTGAAGAAGGCAATGCCGAGGACCCCGCAGCAGATGCTGTTTCGGGGACAGAACATCCTCGGTTACCGCCATTATGCCGACGACGTGGTGGAGAAGTTCGTGGAGCGGGCTGCAGTGAACGGCATCGACGTCTTTCGCGTCTTCGACGCCATGAACGATCCCCGCAACCTGGATACGGCCATCAAGGCGGTTATCAAGCAGGGGAAACATGCCCAAGGGACCATGTCCTATACGGTCAGCCCGGTTGATACCATACCCAAGTGGGTCGATTTGGCCAAGCGCATCGAAGATATGGGCTCCCATTCCCTCTGTATCAAAGATATGGCCGGCCTGCTTGCCCCATATACCGCCTATGAACTGGTCAAGAAGCTCAAGAAAGCCATCAATATCCCGATCCACATGCAGTGCCATGCGACCACAGGCATGTCCACCGCCACCTATATCAAGGCCATTGAAGCCGGCGTTGAAAATGTCGACGCCTCCATCTCTTCCATGAGCATGACCTACGGTCACTCGGCTACCGAGGCTATGGTGGCCATCATGGGCGAGACCGAGCAGGCGACCGGCCTCGATATGGTGCTGCTGCAGGAGATCGCCGATTACTTTACGATAGTGCGCAAGAAATATGCAAAGTTTGAAGGTTCTCTGAAGGGTATCGATGCCCGGATTATCATGGCCCAGGTTCCGGGGGGCATGTTGACCAATATGGAGAGCCAGCTGAAGGATCAGAACGCAGGGCACAAGATGGACCTGGTGCTGGCCGAAATCCCCAGGGTGCGCGAGGATCTGGGCATGATTCCGCTGGTCACCCCAACCTCGCAGATCGTCGGAACCCAGGCGGTCATCAACGTACTGACCGGCGAACGGTACAAGTCCATGACCAAGGAGACTGCTGCTGTCCTCAAAGGGGAGTATGGCGCTACTTCGGCACCGGTGAACAGGGAACTGCAGTTGAAGGTTCTGAACGGGGCCGAGGCCATTACCTGCCGCCCCGCCGACCTCATCGACCACGAGATGGACAAGCTTACCGCCGAGCTGCGCGGCCTGGCAACCGAGAAAAACCTCAAGTTCGGGGATCATGAGGTTGAGGATGTGCTGACCTACGCGCTCTTTCAGCAGGTTGGACTCAAGTTCCTTGAGCATAGGGATAACCCTGACATGTTCGAGCCGCTGCCGACTGCCGAGGTGCCCGCGGCCAAGGCCGCCGCTGCCGCGCCTGCGGTTGCGGGAGGAGAAACCTACACCGTCACCGGTGGTGGGCAGACCTTTGTCGTGCAGGTTGCCAAGGCGACCGGTGCAGCGGCAGCTGCCGCAGCAGCAGCGAATGCAGTTGCCGGGGCAACTCCGACAGCAACAACATCTGCCGGGACTGATATCGTTTCGCCCCTTGCCGGGAATGTCTGGAAGATCGAGGTGGATCCGGGACAAGAGGTTAAGGAAGGTGATCTCCTGCTGATCCTTGAGGCGATGAAAATGGAGAATGAGATCTTTGCTGACCGGGACGGCATCGTCGGCACTATCCATATCCAAGAGGGGAATGCCGTCGATATCGGTCAGCCCCTCGTTACCTTGATCAGTGACGCTGCCGTGCTGGCCGCTACAATCGCCTCTCCGGCTGCCGCCGTTGCCGCACCAGCCAAGAACGGGGTTACCGCTCCCCTGGCAGGCAACGTCTGGAAAATCGAGGTCTCCGCGGGGCAGAAGGTTCAAGAAGGCGATCTGCTGTTGATCCTTGAGGCAATGAAGATGGAGAACGAGATCTTTGCCGACAAGGATGGAACCATCGGCCAGCTTCTGATCCAGGAAGGAAACGCGGTGGATATCGGGCAGGTCCTCCTGACGCTGGACTAAACTGCCGGTAGCGAGATTAATTCATTACACATATCATTAACTGACATCACCCCCTGATCATTGATCGGGGGGAGGGTGTGCCCTTGATTGTACATATAGTTGCAACCAGTAAGGGCGAAGGAACATAAAGATGAGCAAGAAAAGCGCTGCACTGGAATATCACTCGACCGGCCGCAAGGGTAAGATCGAGGTAATAGCGACCAAGCCCTGCCAGACTGCGCAGGACCTCTCATTGGCTTATTCCCCCGGCGTTGCCGAACCCTGTCTGGCAATTGAGCAGACGCCTGAAGACGCCTATCTGTACACCGCCAAAGGTAATCTGGTGGCGGTGGTCTCCAACGGCACTGCCGTCCTTGGTCTTGGCAACATCGGCGCTCTGGCCGGCAAGCCGGTCATGGAGGGCAAGGGCGTCCTCTTCAAGCGCTTCGCCGACGTGGACGTCTTCGACATCGAGATGAACACCGAGGATCCGGACGAGATCATCCGCGCGGTCCAGCTTCTGGAGCCGACCTTCGGCGGCATCAACCTGGAGGACATCAAGGCGCCGGAGTGCTTCTACATCGAGGAAGAACTGCAAGAAGACCATGAACATCCCGGTCTTCCACGACGACCAGCATGGCACGGCCATCATCTCGGCGGCCGGCCTCATCAACGCCCTGGAACTGGTGGGCAAGAAGATCGAAGAGGTGCAGGCTGGTGGTCAACGGCGCCGGCGCCGCCGGCCATCGCCTGCGCCAACCTGGTTGTCTCCCTGGGGGTCAAGCAAGAAAACATGATCATGTGCGACACCAAGGGAGTCATCTACCAGGGGCGCACCGAAGGGATGAACAAGTACAAGGAGCGCTTCGCCGTCGATACGTCGACTGCGCACCCTGGAAGAGGCCGCCGTCGGGGCCGATGTCCTGTTCGGGCTCTCCGCCAAGGGGGCGTTCACCGCCGAGATGGTCCGCACCATGGCGGCCAATCCGATCATCTTCGCCATGGCCAACCCCGACCCGGAGATCACCCCCGAAGAGGCCTACAAGGTGCGAGGCGACGTGCTGATCGCCACCGGCCGCTCCGACTATCCGAACCAGGTCAACAACGTCCTCGGCTTTCCCTTCATTTTCCGCGGCGCACTGGATGTGCGGGCCACCACCATCAACGAGGAAATGAAAAAGGCGGCGGTTTTTGCCCTGGCGGAACTGGCCCGCGAGGAATGCCCGGACTCGGTCTGTCGCGCCTACGGCAACGTCAAGTTCAGCTTCGGCCGGGACTACATTATTCCAAAACCATTCGACCCCCGGGCACTGCTGCGGGTCGCTCCGGCCATCGCCAAGGCGGCGATGGATTCGGGAGTGGCACGGCAACCGATCGTCAATATGGAAAAGTATGTGGAGACGCTGGAGTCGCTGCAGGGTAAAGCGAAGGAAACCCTGCGCATGATCATCAACAAGGCGAAGAGCGACCCGAAGAGCATCGTTTTTCCTGAGGGTGAGAACGAGAAGATCCTGCGCGCGGCCCAGGTACTGGTGGAACAGGGGATTGCCAGGCCGATTCTGGTTGGCAGCGAGACCAAGATCCGTGCCACCTTGCATGACCTTGGCATCGACCTGAATGGTGGAGTGACCATCATCGATCCGGCCAAGTACGAAAAGTCGGAGGAGTATGCCAATGAGCTCTTTCAACTCAGGCAGCGCAAGGGACTTACACTTTCCGAGTGCCGGCGACTGATGACCCGTAAATCACGTACCCATTTCGGCTGCATGATGGTGCGCCAGGGGGACGCCGACACCCTGCTTGCCGGGATCGATGCCAACTATGCCGAGACCATCAGGCCGGCCCTGCAGGTGATCGGCAAACAGGAAGGGCTTTCCAGTGTACATGGCCTGTACATAATGGTTTTCAAAAAAGAGATTTACTTTCTGGCCGACACGACCGTCTGCATCGAGCCCAATGCCCTGGAACTGGCAGAGACTGCGATTTTGACTGCGGAAAAGGCCCGGATGCTGGAGATAGAACCGAGAGTCGCCATGCTTTCCATGTCCAACTTCGGCTCCGTTCGCCATCCGCAGGCAGACAGGGTCAGGGAGGCGGTGGAAATCGTCAAGCAGAAGGAGCCGGGGCTGGCCATTGACGGCGAGATGCAGGCTGATGTGGCGGTGGTCAACGAGCTATTGCAGAGCAATTATCCGTTTACCACCCTCAAAGAGCCGGCCAACATCCTTATTTTCCCGGAACTGACCTCCGGCAATATCTGTTACAAGCTACTGAACAAGTTGGGTGGGGCAGAGGCCATAGGCCCGATTCTGATGGGGATGAAGAAGCCGGTCCATATCCTGCAGCAGGGCGATGACGTCATGGATATCGTTAACATGGCAGCTATCGCCGTGGTGGATGCACAGAACAGCAGCCGGCCATAGGCTAAGTTTCAGGGAGACCGGAGCCATGCATACTGCAAAAAAGTATTTCCATACTGTAGCTGACCATTACGCGCACCACGACCTGGAGGCCACAATCTTCGATGCCCTGGTTGCAGCCGGGAAGGATCCTGACAATCTCAAGGCCGAAGACCTTGCCTCCATCGACCAGTTTCATGTTCGGGGTGCGAATGCCACTTCCCAGCTTGCCCGGGATATCAAACCTGACCGGAACATGCAGGTTCTGGATGTGGGGTGTGGTCTGGGCGGTGCTTCCCGTTATCTGGCCAGGGAGTTTGGTTGCAGTGTCGTCGGTCTTGATTTAAATCCGGATTATTGCCGGGTCGCTACCACTCTCACCCAGCGTCTCGGACTTGCGTCGCGGGTTTCATTCCTGCAGGGGAATGCTCTTGATTTACCGTTTCCGGACTGTTCCTTCGACCTTGTCTGGACCCAGCACATGACCATGAACATCCCTGACAAATCCAGCTTCTACAGTGAAGTCTGGCGTGTGCTTAAGCCTGGGGGCCGGCTCGCCATGTATGATATCTTTGCCGGACCGACGGGGGAGGAAGTGATATTCCCCGTGCCCTGGGCGAGAGAGCCTGCCACCAGTTTTCTGCTACCCCCTCAGGTCCTGCTGGACACGCTAACCGAGACTGGTTTTGATATAAATATCTGGCGGGACGTGACGGAAGCGGGATATCTATGGTTCCGGGCCAAGCAGGAAAAACTTTACCTCAATCCCCCCTCGGCTCTTGGCCTGCAGCTACTTTTGGGGCCAGACTTTCGCAAGATGGCGCACAATCAGTTTCTTAACCTGCAGGAGGAGCGTATTGCGCTGATTGAAGCTGTTGTCAGACGCCCTTTACTAACCTAAACCAGAGTGTATGCTATTATGTCAGACAGCGAATACAGTCAGGGGGGACTATGCATAAAACAGCAACGAAAATAGTGGCACTGCCCACTCTGAAGGATTCGCACTGTCAGACAGCGAATACAGACTCAGGGGGGGGTATGAAGAAAACAGCAACGAAAATGGTGCTGCCCACGCTGCAGGATTCAACTCTCCACGTGGAAAAGCGGGTAGCAGTCCTGACGTTCCAGCGCAATGATGTACGCAACGCCCTCACCGGCACCGCCCTTGTCGATGATGTGGTGCGGACGGTGAACTGGGCGAATAATGAGCCCAACGTCTCGGTCCTCATTATCACGGGCGACGGATCGGCCTTTTCTTCCGGCGGCAACGTCAAAGAGATGCAGTCACAAAGCGGCAGCTTTGCCGGATCGCCGGTGGAGATTCAGGACCAATACCGGCGTGGCATCCAGCAGATTCCATTGGCCCTGCATACGGCGGAGATCCCGGTCATTGCCGCCGTCAACGGCCCGGCCATCGGTGCCGGCTTTGACCTGGCCTGCATGTGCGATATCCGCATCGCTTCAACAAAAGCCCAGGTGGGAGAAACCTTCATCAATCTGGGTATTACCCCCGGAGACGGCGGGGCCTGGTTCATGCAGCGGCTTATTGGCTACCAGCGTGCAGCTGAGCTGACATTTACCGGCAGGGTCGTCAAGGCCGACGAGGCACTGCGGCTTGGGATATTTCTTGAAGTGGTGGAACCGGAGGCACTGCTGCCGCGGGCATTGGAGTTGGCCAACCAGATGGCCGCCAAGCCACCCCTTACGCTGCGGTTGACAAAGCGGATGATGAAACTGGCCCAGCGCAGTGAACTCCCGGATTTTCTCGATCTGTGCGCCTGTTTTCAAACCATGGCTCATCACACCGATGATCATCTGGAAGCAGTCAATGCCTTTCTGGAAAAGAGGCCGCCTTCCTACCGTGGGAAATAAGGAGCCGGCAACTGCAATTTCCAGGCTTGGACGGTATGGGCAGCAGCGGCAACTAACGGTATGAGCTTTTTCAAATGCCGTTATATAAAACGGTTATTTTTGCTTGACCGCTATTTAGTATTGTGGTACCTAATTACTAATAGTTTTGTATACCAAAATTAAGAACATTGTTACAAAAGATGCTGTAGGGCATTCCCGGCGGGGAATCTGCACCGGGAACGTCATCTAAATGCTGAGGGGGCTCATATGAGAGAAGTCTTTATAGTCGAATCATTGCGTACGCCGCTGGGATCATTTGGGGGTTCGCTTGCCGATGTGGAGGCACCACGGCTGGCTGCAACCGTCATCAAGGAATTGCTGCAGAGAAGCAATCTCAGCGCGGAAGCGGTGGACGAGGTGATCCTCGGTCAGGTCCTTTCCGGAGGAAGTGGCCAGGCTCCCGCGAGACAGGCTCTCCGTTACGCCGGCCTTCCGGACTCGGTGCCGGCACTGACCATCAACAAAGTGTGCGGCAGCGGCCTCAAAGCAATCATGCTCGGGGCAGGGTCCATACGTTTGGGCGATGCGGAGATCGTCTTGGCCGGCGGCATGGAAAACATGTCCCAGGCACCCTATGCACTTCCCAAAGCGCGTAACGGCTACCGCATGGGTAACGGCGAAGTGGTTGATCTCATGGTCAATGACGGTCTGCTGGACCCATACAGCGGCAACCATATGGGCGTTATTGCCGAGGCCAACGCCGCGAAAAACGGCCTGAGCCGTGCCGAACAGGATGAATTTGCCATTGCCTCCTATCAGAAAGCACAGGCAGCGGTGAAAGAGGGTGTCTTCAGGGATGAAATAGTGCCGGTGCTCAAAAAGGGGCGTCAGGGCGAGGTTGTGGTGGCGGAGGACGAAGAACCGTTAAAGGGTGATATCGCCAAGTTGGCCGGACTGCGTGCCGCTTTTGCCAAAGAGGGAACCATCACCGCCGGTAACGCCTCGACCATCAACGATGGTGCCGGTGTTACGCTGCTGGCATCCGCCGAAGCGGTAAAGAAATATAACCTGAAGCCCAAGGCCCGCCTGGTGGCTTATGCCACCAACAGTATCCATCCCGACCTCTTTACCGAGGCGCCGGTGGGTGCCATTGAAAAAGCTCTGGCCAAGGCAGGGCTCAAGGTGGCGGACATTGACCTTTTCGAACTCAATGAGGCCTTTGCCACCGTGCCGCTTTTGGCCATCAAGAAGTTGGGCATCGACCCCGCCAAAGTCAACGTCAACGGCGGAGCGGTGGCCATCGGCCATCCCCTGGGGGCGAGCGGCGCCCGTCTGACAGCGACCCTGGTGCGGGAGCTGCATAAGCGAAACGCCCGCTACGGGCTGGCCACGCTCTGTATCGGCGGCGGCGAAGCGGTGGCAGCAATCTTTGAGAGAGTATAGGAGTCTGTCGGACTTAGGAATGAATCTGCTGCGAGAACATCAGATCGGCCCATATTCCCGGAAATTTTCGACAAATAGGTCCACTATTTATCTTCAAATTTCCGAAAATCTGTTCGCGACCTGCTATTCTCTCGCTACGATTCCCTAAGTCCGACGGACTCCAAGTCTGGATTTCACATACAACACTGGAGGCATGTGATGATCAAGCAGGTAGGGGTTTTGGGCGCAGGACAGATGGGCAGCGGCATTGCTCATGTGCTGGCCGTGCAGGAAATAGAGGTTGTCCTCTTTGATATTGCTGAAGAGCAACTTAGCAAAGCTGTTGCCGGCATCGAAAAGAATCTGGAGCGCCAGGCAAAAAAAGGGGAAATCGACAGCGCCGCCATCCCGGCCATTATCAAGCGGATCCGCACCACCAAGATCATGGAAGATCTGGCCCAGTGCGACATGGCCATCGAAGCGGTTACCGAAAAGGAAGCGCTGAAACTGGATATCTTCCGCAAGCTGGATGCCGTCGTCAAGAAAGGGGCAATCCTTGCCTCCAACACTTCCTCCATCCCTATCACCCGCATCGCTGCCGTTACCGGCCGGCCTGAGCGGGTTATCGGCATGCATTTCATGAACCCGGTGCCGGTGATGAAGCTGGTGGAGGTGATCCGCGGTCTTGCCACCAGCGATGAAACCTTTAATGACACCGCTGCTCTGGTGGCAAAGCTGGGCAAGGAGATGGCGGTTTCCGCCGACTATCCCGGCTTCATCGTCAACCGCATCCTCATTCCCATGATCAATGAGGCAGCCTTTGCCCTTTTCGAAGGGGTGGCGAACGTGGAGGACATCGACAAGGCCATGAAACTGGGGACCAACCAGCCCATGGGACCGCTGACCCTGGCCGATTTCATCGGCCTCGATACCTGTCTGGCGATCATGAACGTGCTCTATGAAGGTTTCAAGGACAGCAAGTACCGTCCCTGCCCGCTGCTGGTCAAGATGGTGGAGGCCGGCTACCTGGGTAAAAAAGCGGGACGCGGTTTTTACAATTACGCCTGAGAGGAGTAGCCATGGAATACCAACAGCTGCTGATTGAAAAAAAGATGCAGTTGCCGTGTTGACGGTCAACCGCCCCAAGGCGCTTAACAGCCTGAACAGCGCGGTCCTTGATGAACTGCTGACGGCCCTCACCGAACTTGGCCAGGACCAGTCGGTCAAGGCGGTAGTCCTGACCGGCAGCGGCGAAAAGGCTTTTATTGCCGGGGCCGACATTGCCGAGATGGCCGAGATGACCGCTCAGCAGGCACAGGCTTTTTCCCGCAAGGGACAGCAGGTGGTGAACTTGATAGGTCGGCTGGCCAAGCCGGTTATCGCCGCCGTCAACGGCTTTGCCCTGGGTGGCGGCTTGGAAATGGCCCTTGCCTGCGACTTTGCCTATGCGTCGGAAAACGCCAAATTCGGCCTGCCTGAAGTAACGCTGGGGATCCTGCCCGGTTTTGGCGGCACCCAGAAGCTCAGCCGGATAATCGGCCGCAGCAAGGCCAACGAAATGATCTTTACCGGCAAGATGCTCACCGCAGGCGAGGCGAAGGAATGGGATATTGTCAACGCCGTCTTCCCCATAGAAGAACTGGTTGCCAAAGCGGTTGAGACAGCCGCCAAGATTGCCGGCAACGGCCAACTGGGGGTAGCCAGTGCCAAGGATGCCATCAGAAGCGGCCTCGACATGGGGGAAGCGGATGGATTGAATTATGAATCGGTGCTGTTTGGATCTCTTTTCGCCACCGCAGATCAGAAGGAAGGGATGCGGGCTTTCATGGAGAAAAGAAAAGCGGTTTTTTCAGGAGTCTGACCTGAGGTAGCACCAAGGGTCGAAAGAGGGGTGTCATATGGAAGCGGCGAGGGAACTTTACTGGAATATCGGCCACGGGGCGGCTGTGCTGTTGCCCATGTACCTTTTTACTTTTGTTGCCCTGGGGTTTTTGGTCAAAAGTGGCCTGAAGCGGCTTGATATTTACCGGCAGGGGAAGCCCCTGGACCGGACCGGCAACAGAGCAGAAAGGATCGGCCTGCTCCTGAAAAATATGCTGCTGCAGAGCCGGGTGCTGCAGGTCAAGGGACCGGGCTTTGCCCACGGCTTTTTCTTCTGGGGCTTCTTCGTGCTCTTTGTCGGCACCATTCTGGTTGCCCTCCAGGCTGATTTCACCGACCTCCTCTTTGGCTATCCGAGTTCCTGAACGGCGATTTCTACAAGTTCTTTTCCCTGACGCTCGATATGGCCGGCCTGGCCGCCGTCGTCATGCTGGCCGGACTTTTTGTCCGCCGCTACCTGGTGCGACCCGCCGGGCTTGAAAGCAGCCGCGACGACGCCATCATGCACGGCCTGCTCTTTGCCATCCTCATCACCGGCTTTGTCATTGAAGGAGCACGGATGGCGGTTACCGAGCTGCCCCACGACCCGGCCCTGGCGGTCTGGTCGCCGGTAGGACTGCTGATTGCCCAAGGGTTGTCCACCATGGGAGAGGGTTCCCTGCGAATTCTCCACCAGGCACTGTGGTGGCTGCATTTTGCCCTCGTCATCGGTTTCATCTGTGCCATCCCCTTTACCAAGTTCCGCCATATCTTCACCACCACTGCCAACTACTTCTTCGCCGACCTTGGTCCCAAGGGGGCACTGGTCACCATCGACATGGAGGGGGACGCGGAGAGTTTCGGTGCAACACAGATCAAGGATCTGACCTGGAAGGATATCTTCGACACCGATGCCTGCACCAAATGCAAGCGCTGCCAGGACCGCTGCCCGGCCCACAATACCGATAAACCTCTCTCGCCCATGAAGGTGATCAACCAGTTGGGGGAGGTGGCAGTCAGTAATCCCGAAGCCAATCTGATCGAGACGGTGGGCAAAGATGCACTGTGGTCATGCACAACCTGTCGGGCCTGCCAGGAGATCTGCCCCGCTGCAATCGAGCAGGTCAATAAAATCGTAGAAATGCGCCGCAATCTGGTGCTTATGGAAGGAGAGTTCCCGGGAGAAGAGGTGGTGGCTGCCATGGACAACACCGAGGTCAACGGCAATCCGTTGGGGATGGCCTTGGCCTCCCGGGGAGACTGGGCGGCAGAGTTGCCGGTCAAGACTCTCGCCGAGGATAGCGATGTGGATATTCTCTACTTCGTTGGCTGCTACGCTTCATTCGACAAACGCAACATCAAGATTGCCACCAGCTTTGTCAAGCTCTGCGAAAAAGCGGGCATCAAGGTCGGCATCCTGGGCAAAGAAGAGAAATGCTGCGGCGAGCCCATGCGCAAACTGGGTAACGAGTATCTTTATCAGTCCATGGCCGCCGAGAACATCGAGACCATCAAGGCCTATGGCGTGAAAAAGGTGGTCACCGCCTGCCCCCACTGCTTCAACACCCTGGCCAAGGATTATCGCGACCTGGGCTTTGATGTGGAGACGGAACACTACACTGTTTTCCTCAACCGGCTGGTGGAGGAGGGGAAACTGAAGCTCAAGGGGGATCAATTCGACTGTACCTATCACGACTCCTGTTATATCGGTCGCTACAATGATCTCTACAAGGAGCCGAGAGCCCTCATCGCCGCTGCCGGAGGCCAGATCCGGGAGATGGAAAAAAGTGGCGCCCAAAGCTTCTGCTGCGGGGCCGGTGGCGGGCGGATCCTGGCCGAAGAGAAACTGGGCAGCCGGATCAGCGAGAGCAGGGCGAAAATGGCTGCTGGAACAGGCGCCGGAGTGCTGGTCTCCAATTGCCCCTTCTGCATGACCATGTTCGAGGATGGCATCAAAGGTGCCGAGCTGGAAGGGCAACTGGTGCCACGGGATGTTGCCGAGATACTGCTTGAAAGGGTGGCCGGCTAACGGGGTGAGCTGGTGCTTGTGATGGAGAGCCTTTGAAACTGGCAGTAAGGGTAAAATCGTTTTCATTGATCAGTGGCACCTGTTGCGAGGGTGCCCATCTGCTCCTGCATATTCCGCCATGAGATACCAGGTGGAGCTGAAGTTAGCTTGGAAATAAAATGGTATTGAAGTACTAAAATGCAAAATACCGGTTTTTGAGGCGAGATCATCTCGCGGGGGGAAATGTAATGAATATACATGAGTATCAGGCAAAGGCGATTCTGAGGGAGTTCGGCGTTCCGGTTCCCGATGGACACGTCTGTTACAACGGGGCCAGCGCCCGGGAATGGGCCAAACGCCTCGGCGAAGGGCCATGGGTGGTCAAGGCCCAGATCCACGCCGGGGGACGCGGTAAAGGGGGCGGGGTAAAACTGGCCCGCACCGCCGACGAAGTGCGCAATACGGCCAGGGACATGCTTGGCATGACCCTGCGTACCCACCAGACCGGACCGGAAGGCAAGGTGGTCACCCGGGTCCTGGTGGAAAACGGCTGCAATATCGGCAGGGAGTTATACATCAGCCTGGTGGTTGACCGGGCAACATCGAAGGTAACGGTGATGGCCTCAACCGAGGGGGGGATGGATATCGAAGAGGTAGCCGCCTCAACTCCGGAAAAAATCTTCCACGAAGCCATCGATCCACTGGTGGGGCTTACCTCTTTCCAGGGCCGCAATCTCGCCTTCAGCCTGGGCCTTACCGGCAAACAGACCAACAAGGCAGTAAAGGTCCTGCAGGGACTCTACGCCACTTTCATCGGCTGCGACTGCTCGCTGTTGGAGATCAATCCGCTGGTGGTCACCAAGGAAGGGGACCTGCTCTGTCTGGACGCCAAATTCGGCTTCGACGACAATGCGGTATTCAGGCATCCGAAGCTCGGCGACATGCGCGACTATGACGAAGAAGACCCCAACGAGGTGGAAGCCTCCCAGCACGATCTTTCCTACGTCTCGCTTACCGGCAACATCGGCTGCCTGGTTAACGGCGCCGGTTTGGCCATGGCCACCATGGACATCATCAAGCACTCGGGCGGCAATCCCGCCAACTTTCTGGATGTGGGGGGCGGGGCAACCATCGAGCGCGTTACCGAGGCCTTCAAGATCATTCTCTCCGATAAGAACGTCAAAGGCATCCTGGTCAACATCTTCGGCGGCATCATGAAATGTGACGTCATTGCCACCGGGGTTATCGAGGCAGCCAAGCAAGTATCCCTCAAAGTGCCCCTGGTGGTGCGTCTCGAGGGTACCAATGTTGACAAGGGCAAACAGCTTCTGGCCGAGAGCGGCTTGAATATCGTTGCCGCCGACGGCATGGCCGACGCCGCAAAAAAAATCGTCCAGGCTGTTGCAGCTGCCTGAAGGGGAGAGACACCATGAGTATTCTTATCGATAAAAACACCAAAGTGATCACCCAGGGGCTCGGTGCCACCGGCCTCTTTCATGCCAACGGCGCCAGGGATTACGGCACCCAGATGGTTGGCGGCGTTACTCCCGGCAAAGGGGGCACCACCAACGACGGCTTTCCGGTCTTTGATACAGTAAAGGATGCCGTTCACAAAACCGGCGCCAACGCTTCCGTCATCTATGTCCCGCCGCCATTTGCAGCCGACGCCATCATGGAGGCTGTTGATGCCGGCATCGAGCTGGTCTGCTGCATCACCGAAGGCATCCCGGTACTGGACATGGTCAAGGTCAAGCAATACATGCAGGGCAAAAGAACCCGCCTGGTCGGCCCCAACTGTCCCGGCGTCATCACCCCGGGCCAGTGCAAGATCGGCATCATGCCCGGCTATATCCACAAGCCCGGCAAGATCGGCGTTGTTTCCCGCCGCGGCACGCTTACCTATGAGGCGGTGTGGCAGCTGACCAATGTCGGCCTCGGCCAAGGCACCTGCGTCGGCATCGGCGGCGATCCGGTCAACGGCTCAAGCCATCTGGACGTGCTGCAGATGTTCGAAGAGGACCCGGATACCGAAGCAGTGATCATGATCGGTGAAATCGGCGGTACCTCCGAGGAAGAGGGAGCCTATTTCGTCAAGGAGCACATGTCCAAGCCGGTAGCAGCATATATAGCCGGCGTAACCGCCCCTCCCGGCAAGCGCATGGGACATGCCGGAGCAATCATCTCCGGCGGCAAGGGGACGGCTGAAGAAAAGGTCGCCATTCTCAAGGAATGCGGCATCAGCGTGGCAGCAAGCCCGGCTGAAATGGCCAAGGCTCTGCTGGAGATTTACCATCCGAAAAACTGATCGATAAGCCCCGGAGTCACGGCACCGGAAAAAGGTGCCGTGACTCCGCCATTACGAGCAGGTATGACAACGATAAACGAGGTCCGTCATGCAGATAGTTGTTTGTATAAAACAGGTACCCGATACCACCCAGGTGCAGATTGACCCGGTGACCAACACCTTGATCCGGGAGGGGATCCCGTTCATTGCCAACCCCTATGATACCCATGCCCTGGAAGAGGCATTGCGCATGAAGGACCGCTTTGGTTTCCGCGTCACAGCCATTTCCATGGGGCCTCCCAACGCCGAGGCAACGCTGCGAAAAGCGCTGGCGCTGGGCGTGGATCAGGCAATCCTCCTTTCGGACCGGGCCTTTGGTGGTGCCGATACCCTGGCCACCAGCAAGGTGCTCTCGGCAGCCATCGAGAAGCTCCATGAAGAAGATGAAGTGGCCCTGGTTTTGTGCGGCAAACAGACTATCGATGGCGACACTGCCCAGGTTGGTCCCGGCATTGCCACTCGCAACCTGTACAGTCAGCTTACCCTGGTGGACCAGGTTGAAGAGGTGGACCTGGTGGCGAAAAGAATTCGGGTCAGAAGAAAGCTGGAAGGACGGCACGAGATTGTCGAATCGCCGATGCCGGCCATGCTTACCGTGGTGCGCGAGTTGAACCGCCCCCGCTATCCGACTGTACCCCTGCGTCTGGAATCACAGGATATGACGGTGAGGTCTGGGACAACGCAGTTCTGAAACTGGATGTGAACACCATCGGCCTCAAGGGCTCTCCCACCTGGGTAAGCAGGATCTTCTCTCCCCAGCGTGAAAAGGGGGAGATCATCGGCGATGGATTGCACGACCCGAAGGGCACCGCGCAGCTCCTGATCGAGAAGCTGCTGAGCAAGGATCTGTTACCGGTCTGAGAGCTAAGCTGCCGTGATGGGTGAGGAATGAAGAGGTCAAGATGACTGAAGAAAAAAACCGATCAAGAAACCACGTGGCAGGCCCGGGTCATCGAAGGGAAATGCATTGCCTGCGGCGCCCGCTGCGAGAGCTCCTGCCCCGTCAATGCCGTAGCCATGAACGATGCCGGTGAACCGCTGATTCTGGCGGAGAAGTGCATCGGCTGCGTCAAGTGCGTCAAGGTCTGCCCGGCCCAAGCCATCGACATGTTCTTTACTCCGGAGGAGCTGAAGATCCTCGACGAGCTTTCAAAGTCTGCCGACAGGGAACAGGAGGAAGACGATCCCGAAGCGGCTGCGCTTGCCGCCAAACTCGCCGCTTACCGCGGCGTCTGGGTCTTCATCGAGCAGACCGAAGGGGAACCGGCCCGGGTATCATGGGAGCTGCTCGGCAAGGGGCGGGAACTGGCCGATGCCATCGACGCCGAACTGATCGCCATCGTCCTCGGCGAAAACGTGGAGCCGCTCTGCCATGAGGCTTTCGCCTACGGCGCCGACAAGGCCTACCTCATGGATGCCCCGGTCTTCAGACACTACCGTACCGAGGCCTATCTGAAGGCCCTCTGCCACCTGATCGACCATCACAAGCCGGAGATCATCCTGATGGGGGCCACCGGCCTCGGCCGCGACCTGGCCGGCGCCGTGGCGACCGTGGTTGGTACCGGCCTCACCGCCGACTGCACCGGTCTTGCCATCGACGACAAGCGCAACCTGATGCAGACCCGTCCCGCCTTCGGCGGCAACATCATGGCCACCATCATGTGCGACAAGTTCCGTCCCCAGATGTCCACGGTCCGCCCCCACGTCATGCCGTTGCCCGACTACCGGGAGGGAGCGACCGGCGAGATCGTCCGCGTCAGCTGTCCCGTTGAGGAAAAAGAGCATCCTGACCAAGGTGCTGGAGGTCATCAACGACAAGCAGGGCCTGGACCATGTGGATGTGGCCGGCGCCGAATTCATCATCTCCGGCGGCCGGGGCATGATGGGGCCGGAAAACTTTTCCCTGCTGAAGGAGCTGGCCGATGAACTGGGCGGAGTGGTCGGCGCCTCCCGGAGTGCGGTGGATGCCGGCTGGATGCCCCACGACCGGCAGGTCGGGCAGACCGGCAAGACGGTGCGGCCCAAAATCTACATCGCCTGCGGCATCTCGGGCGCCATTCAGCACCTGGTGGGGATGCAGGACTCCGATCTGATCATCGCCATCAACCGGGACAAGGACGCCCCCATCTTTGAAGTGGCCCATTACGGCATCGTCGGTGATCTGTTCCAGGTGGTACCCGAGCTGACCAAGGGCATTAGGGAGCTTAAGCAGCAGTCAGAGCCGATGCCAAAATGCATCAATGAGTAAGACGTGAATTTTTGCCCTACGACAAGAAGTTATATGAGGTTCAGCCATGACGCCAAATTTTAGCATTTACGCCCCGCTTTTCATCGCATCCCTTCTTCTGTTCAGCTGGAGCTGTTACCGAAGGCTTGCCCTGGTTGCCGTCGGCAGACCGGAAAACCGGTTCGAGAATCCTGGGCGGCGAATTCTGGAGATGTTTCTCTACGCCTTCGGTCAAAAGCGGGTCATGGCCAAGCCTTTCGGCCTGAACCACGCCGTTATCTTCTGGGCCTTCCTCATTCTCCTGCTTGCCAATGGCGAATTCCTGATTGCCGGCCTCTTCCCGGCGTTAGCCTGGCACTGTTGCCGGACCCGATCCACCATGCGCTGCTCTGGCCTTCGACCTGGTCTCGCTGTTGGCCCTGACAAGTGCGATACGTTGCCATCGCCAGGCGGCTCTTTTGCGCCCCCGGTTATCTGGACAGCCTCCTACGTCAAGGCGCAGAAGCCCCGAGGCCTTCCTGATCCTCGGCATGCATCGCGCTGCTGATGCTCGCCTATTTCGGCCTCCACGGCGCCCTGATCGCCATGGGCAAGGAAACGGCCGCGGCCGACG
Source organism: uncultured delta proteobacterium (assembly GCA_963780945.1). Classification (GTDB taxonomy): domain Bacteria; phylum Desulfobacterota; class Desulfuromonadia; order Geobacterales; family Geobacteraceae; genus Geotalea. The sequence goes on from CAWAFF010000099.1 coordinate 20,890, forward strand.
ATGCCGGTCTCCTCCCTGGTCGGCCGACTTCTGTGCGCCCCTTGCCGTCAGCACCTGCAGCAGCTCTGGCTGCGTTCTTCTGGTGGCTCCACGCCATGGTGCTGCTGCCTTCATTGAACTACCTGCCCCACAGCAAGCACATGCATATCCTGACCGCCATTCCCAACTGCTTCTTCAAGAGCCTGGACAAGCCCAACACCCAGCCGCGGGAGGACTTCGTCAAGGGGGCAGTTTCGGGGCCGGCAGCGTGGAGCAGCTTGACCTGGAAGGACCTCTTCGATGGCTTTCCTGCACCGAGTGCGGCCGCTGCCAGAGCGTCTGTCCCGGCGGCCGCCACCGGCAAGCCGCTAAACCCGCGCCAGGTCGTGCACGACATCAAGATGAACCTGCTGGAGAGCGGCCACGCCCTGAGGGAGGGGACGCTACGCGGCCCTGCCGCTGATCGGCGGAGGGGGAGGGGAGCATCTCCGAGGACGCCATCTGGTCCTGCACCACCTGCGGCGCCTGCATGGCCGCCTGCCCGGTCTTCATCGAGCAGATGCCGAAGATCGTCAAGATGCGAAGGCACCTGGTGCAGATGGAGGCGCAGCTTTCCCGAGGAGCTGTTGAACCTGTTCGAGAACATGGAGCAGCGCTCGAACCCCTGGGGTATCGCCCCCACCGAGCGGACCAAGTGGTATCTCGACCATGGACGTGAGGCCCTTTGACGCCGGGAAGACCGAGTACCTGCTCTACGTCGGCTGTGCCGGCTCCTTCGACTCGCAGGCAGAAGCAGGTCACCGTCGCCCTGGCCACCATCCTCAACGCCGCCGGCGTTTCCTGGGGAATTCTCGGCAAGGACGAGAAGTGCTGCGGCGACAGCCTGCGCCGGCTCGGCAACGAGTTCCTTTTCGACAAGATGGCCAAGCAGAACGTGGAACTGTTCAGGGAAAAACGGGTCACCAAGGTGATCACCCAGTGCCCGCACTGCTTTACCACCCTGAAAAACGATTACCGCCAGTACGGACTTGAGCTGGAGGTGATTCATCACAGCGAGCTGATTGACGGCCTGATTACCGCCGGCAAACTGAAGCTGACCAGTCAGGTCAAGGACCTGGGCAGGATCGCCTTCCATGACTCATGCTACCTGGGACGCCACAACGATATCTATGAACCGCCGCGCAATGCCATAGCCTTTGCCACCGGCAGTGCGCCCGTGGAATTGGAACGCAAGCTTGATAACTCCTTCTGCTGTGGTGCAGGAGGAGGCCGGATGTGGATGGAAGAGCATCAGGGAACGAGAATCAACCTGAACCGCATCGAAGAGGCGCTTAAAACCAAGCCTGACACCTTGTGTGTCAGCTGCCCCTACTGTCTGACCATGTTCACAGATGGCCTGAAAGACCTGCAGGCCGGCCAGACCCAGGTTAAGGATATAGCCGAGGTGGTGGCCGAGGGTTTAAGACCGGTTGCCTGAGAGACAAGAAGTCAGCACGACCGATTGCTCTGGTAAAATCCTGAGGATATGAACATGAGCAAGCATGGCAAAAGTACCTATTCGATACAATCTGTTGACCACGCCATTGATCTTTTGGAACAATTCTGCGCCAAAGATGCGGAACTTGGGGTGACTGATCTCAGCCGGCGCATGAAGCTGCCAAAGAACAAGGTTTTCCGATTGCTGTCCACACTCAAGGCAAAGAACTTTGTCGAGCAGAACCAGCAGAGTGAAAACTACCGGTTAGGCTATAAGGTAATGGAGTTGCGGCAGACAGTGGTCAGGCACTTGAGGCCATTGGAGTACTGGCGACCACTGTTAGAGGCCTTGGCCAGAGAATGTAATGAGACCATTTGCTATTCGGTTCTGGATAACTTCGATGTGGTTACCATAGACAAATATGAGTGCAGTCATGCCCTGCGGGCATCTCCCCAGATCGGGGCGCTGCTGCCTTCATATTGCACCTCAGCCGGCAAGGCAATGCTGGCTACCATGAAAGAAGAGGTAGTGGAACAACATCTTTCAAGCAGCAGGTTCATGAAACATACTCCCCATACCATCACCGACCCCGACAAGTTGCGCCAGCAGCTGCAGGAGATAGCGCGCCGTGGCTACGCCGTTGGTACGGAAGAAATGGAGATAGGGGTGAGAAGTGTGGGGGTTGTCATTCGCGACCACAGTTCACGTACTGTCGGAGCGATCTCACTGCTCGGCCCATGTCAGCGACTGGATGATAAGTGCTTGAACGATAAGCTCATCCCACTAATGCTTGAGACAGCAGCCGAGCTTTCCGCCAAACTTGGATACTGCGAAATAGTCGAACCTGCCAGGCCTAAGATCACCCGCATAGGACGGGAATATGATAATTCCCTTTATCTACCCTCGCACAGTTAGTTTTGGCGATTGTGATGCTTCAGGGGTCTTTTTTACTCCGCGGGCCTTAGACTACGCAGTGGAGGCGGTTGAAGTCTGGTTTGAAGCGGTGCTCGGCACGAGCTGGGGGAACCTGATCCGTAACCGGGGCCTCGAGTCGAGGGTGATAACCGTTGATGGTGAATACCGGTGGCCGCTGGCTGCCGGGCAGGTGGTACAGGTGCGGCTGGCGGTGGAAAAGGTTGATCAGTGCTCGTTCCTGATCGCTGCGGTCGGTGATTCCGGTGGGCAAAGAGCAGCCCAGCCAAATTTCACCTTCAGGCTAGCGGTTGCCTTTATCAACATGGCTGACGGAAACCAGGTTCCCATCCCGGAACATTTCATGCTGCCCATTCAGTCTTACCGGAAGCAATGCGGCGGCAAGATGTTCGTTGCCTCTGAACCCGGATCTAGTCCGGCAAAGGTTTCTACGGCAACTCCTGTCCTGCCCTTAACGGTCATTCCGGGCGAGGTGCCTTTTGTGCGTCAACGCCGGGTGCGTTACGGGGAATGTGGAATCGCCGGCAATATCTATGGGCCGAAGCTTCTGGAAATTGCGGTGGAGATGGTCGGCGAGTGGTACAGCTCATGCCTTGGTGTTTCATGGCTGGAGCAATGCAGCTGCAAACGGGGCGTTCCTTTTTTGCGAGTACAGTATGATTACCTGCAGCCATTGGAGCCCGGCGATACCATCACCATGGTGGTCATCATTGCTCGTCTCGGCAGATCGAGTATCGGTTATGAGGTGACGGGCTACGCCAACAATGGGCTCCCCTGCTTCGAAGCGCAGCTGGCGGCCTGCTATGTTGAAGAAGAAGCAGGCGTGCCCAAGTCTGCTCCCTTCCCGGAAAATATGCGCTCCAAAATCCTGACCTACCAGCAAGCGTGCGTCGTGCTGCTAAAGGCAGTTTAACCACGTATTCCTTCCAGACTCGCTTGTTTCTCCCGTAGCTGTCATTGACAACCCTTACGCTCCCATTATTCTTCGTCAAAAAAAAGGGCATCGAAACGTCGATGCCCAAGATAGAACCTGCTTGTTCAGCGGTTCAACAGGGATGTACATTGGCACTGCCGGTAATTCTCGGCTTGATGTAGGTCCGTTTCATGGGTTCCCCCTCCTTTCCTTTTTTTGTTGCCAGATAAGGTACTACCTTTCCGTAAGTCTTACAACTCTCTCCCCAGTAGCTGGGGAGAGAAATAGTGGTGCCTGCTTTACCTGGTCCAAGGAGTGACGTTGTTCCACATCTGGTTCGAGTCGTTGGCGTCGTGGCAGGTCCTGCCGCCATAGAGGTTAGGTGCCGTAGTGGAACCATCATCGTCGGTAGCGGAGAAAATGCCAGGCTTCCTGCCACTGCCGTAGCCTTCATCGCTGTCACTACCGGAGGTAACAGGGCTGGTCTGGTTGGTTACCCGGCCGCGATGCCCTGAGTCGAGGCAGTTGGTTACCATCAGTCGCGGCAAACTGGCATTATGGGGGGTGTGACACTTGGAGCAGGAGTAGTTATGCTTGACGGTGCCGGAGGTCTTCCACCCTCTGACCGCCTGGTGGATCCTGTCCTTGGTCTTCCAGGTGCTACCGGCGCCGGTCAGGCTGGTTTTGACATGGCACTTCAGACAGAGGCCGGCAAACTTGGTTTCGTCCTCGGTGATCGTGCCTGTGCCAAGGGTGTTCTGATCAATTTTATACGACTTTATGGCTGCCTCATAGGAGGCTTCGCCGGTCGGGCCGTCACTATCGTCCTTATTGCCAGTGTAGTTCCGGTTGTCGGCAGGAGGCGCATCTTCCTTGTAGATTGATGTCAGCCAGGTTCCCTTCAGCATGGGCACCATATAGGTCCGGTTGGTGTTGGCCGGGTTGATGCCGTGGGGGTCGTGGCAAGGGGTGCAAAGACCATAGATTTTGTCTGTTGTGGTGCCGCTGAGCGGCATGGACGCACCGAAGTGTCCTCCCATATGACCAGTTGACTTAAAAGAGTAGCGCCCGGCGCTCGGGAATGTTCCAGGCCCGAAGTTGGCGGTATCATAGTAGCCGAGGATGGCGGCGGTGGCGCCGAAGGTACTGCTCCAGCCCCAGGGTTTTGTGGCATCGGCGTTCTGGGTCAGGTGGCAATCGAAACAGAGGGCTGCGCCGGGGTTGAAAAAGTTCTTGGTGGCAGCCGATCCGCCTTCCACTGGTTTGTAGGTGGCGCTGTAGCCGCCAAGACCTGTAGTGGTATCTTTCAGCAAACCGCCATTAATCGTGCCGCTGACGGTATAGCTGGTGGTGATCCCGGTTACCGTTGAGCCGTGGGAGTTGTGGCAGTCGATACAATATACATTACGGTCGACTGTGGTGCCGCCACGGGTGTTGCCCCAGGTTTCGGAAGTGTTCCAGCCCCCAGCATTGCCGATGGCATTGCCATGGGCGGAAAATGCCTTGGTGACAGTATTTTTTGGAGTGACGTTGGTACCGGAGTATTTGCCCCAAGGAGTAGTGCCGGTGTCGCCAAACTTGGCGGCTATACTGGCCCCGTCCCATGAGTAGCTGTTGGGAAGCTTGCCGTCCTTGAACGGGCCGGGCAGGGCCATGGTCTTGCCGGAGTCGTTATGGCAGCCCATGCAGTGCTGATTGATCTTGGCCTGCTGCAGGCGGGTGCTGTCGGCAGTGTATTCAACGGCGGTGGAGTTGGCGGTATAGCTTTGCGGCCGGGTCGGACTGGTGAAGACCACCAGGTTAACTGCTCCATCCGGAACACCGGCGTGGTAGGTGCCGTTGATGGTGCCGTCTTCATATGCTTCCCAATGGCACTGGTAGCAGTGGGCACTGCTGAGAGTAACACCTTGAATATGATGTGAGTTGCCACGCAGATGCGCAACGACCGGAGCCCTTTTCCCTTGCGCGCTACTGTGGCAGCCTAGACAATCGGCGCCGAAGGCGGCATTGGCACTGCCGGCATTATGGGTATGGCACTGGGTGCAGCGTGTTGCTGCGTTGTGGGTATCGCTGCTTGTGGATGTATAGTGGTTGGTGCCGCTGTGGCAGGTGTTGCAGATCATGCTACTGAAGGACCCGCCGGCAAAATCAGTCCCGGTGCTGTTGGCAGTGAACGTAGCCGGCACCAGGGTCAACGGCAGACCATTATCGGCAGAGCTTTTGGCTACGGTTGCACCGATCATTTTTATATTGCTGTCGCCATGGGGATCATGGCAGTCCCAGCACCAGCGACCTCCGGCGGTGCCGCTGTGCTTGGCGCCGTAGTGGTAGGCGCTGACTTTTTTGACGGCGTTCTTGCCGTTAAAGCCGCTGCTGTCTGCGGCGTGACAAATCATGCAGGCGCCGTTTATGCCCCAGGGGCCTGATGCACTGTTGGCGAGACGGAAGAAATTACCGCTGGCGCCATGGCCAACGCTGTTATCGTGGCAGTAAAGACATGTCGTTCCCACATTGCTGCTGCCGAGATTGGCGCCGGCCGGGTTGCCGTGGCCGGTGGTCAACCACTGGTTGGCATTAATTTGAGCAGTGGCACCATCGCCGAAGACGTAATTATCAAGATCAACATTGCTGGAGTGGCAATTGCTGCAGGAAAGGATTCCACTGCCCCACGTGGCGCTGTTGCCGCCATGGCAGCTGATATTGCCGCATTGCGAAGGATTGGTTGGCGTTCCCTGAACCACCACCGTAAAGCTAGCACCACCCCCCCCTTGAAGATTGTAATGCTGGTTGACGTGTAGCACCGGGTTGTTGATTGAGCCTGAAACGCCGTCATACACATTGCTGTGGCACTTGTCGCAGCTGAAGTTGTGTTTGGGGTGGCTGTTTGCCTTGCCGCCGATGTAGGTTGGCGCGCCGTTGTGGCAGCTGAAGCAGCTGGTGGAGCCCCCCAGTTCATGATGGTTTGCTGGACGAAGGGAGGGGTGAAGGAGGTACCTTCACTGTGGCAGTAGCTAGCGGAACAGGTGCCGTAGGCGGTGCCGGTGTTAAAGGTGGTACCCTTGTTGTACACTGTGCCTACTGCAGTGCCGGTAAAGCCCAGGTTGACGCTGGAATCGCCGTGAGTCTGGCTGGTGACTGCAGAGCCGGTGTAGCCATTGCCGTGGCAGACACTACAATCAAACGGGTAGGCTGAGGCATGGCGCGGATGGCTGCCTGTACCGATGTTGGTGGCCATATTTATGTGGCAGCTGCCGCAGCTGAGAGTTTGCCCCCAGATGGCTGTGCCGTTGGTGTGGCAGCTGATGTTGCTGCATTGGGTGGGTGTGGCCGGAGTTCCAAGCTGGGTGACGGTGAAGAGGGCGTTCCCGCCATTCTGCAAATTGTAGTCCTTATTGCCATGCAGGTCGGGAGCAGTAACGACTCCGGTGCCGTCGGTCATGCAGGCGTGGCATTTGTCGCAGGTAAAAAAATGTTTCGGATGGCTATTGGCTTTGCCGCTTGTGTAGGTCGGCCCTTGTGTGCCGCCGCCGGGGCCTCCGGAATGGCAGCTGTTGCAGCCGATAGTGCCGCTTCCCCAGGTCGGTGGAATGTTTTGGGTATATGGACCGGTAATGCTCCTGCCATCACTGTGACAGTAGATCGCTGAGCAACTGCCGTAACCGTTACCAGCTATACTGCTTCCCTGGGAATATTGTCCACCGGTGGCCGATCCGCTGAAGTTGATGTCGATAGTGCTGTTGGCGTGCATTTGAGTGTCTTGACCGGCGCCGAAATGGCAGGTGGTACAGGCCATGACAGAGGAATAGGCATGCCTGACGTGGCTGCCGCTGCCATTGGGGCCACTCATGTCGGCATGACAGCTATTGCAGCCAATGGGGCTCCCCCCCCATTGCGGAGTGCCATAGACAAGTTCGTTGAGCATGCCGGTGACAGGATTCTGCACTTGGCTGTGGCAGTAAATATTCTGGCAGGTGCCGTAGATTGCAGTCTGGGCAGGGCCATTGGTGTAGCCGCTGCCGGCCGGGGTGGTATTAGGAGGAGCGTAGGCGGCGTTACCGCCAAAGCTGGCAAAATCCCAGCGGACCAGTCCATCGAGATGATCAGAATCGCTGACATCCCCATGGCAGTTGCTGCAGCCCCTGGCCAGGCCACCGGCAGCATTGCCGGCGTGGCGGCTGTGAGCGCCGGTGGCATATGCTGGTGATGGTATCATCGACGCACTGGCTCCGTGGCATGCATTACAGCCCGAACCAGCCAATGAGCCCGACCATGCAGGGATGGTGACGGCCCCGCCGGAGGACGTGGCCCAGGCACCGTGACAATAAACGCTGCAGGTATTGGTGCCGCTGGAGCTGGTGGTGACTGTGGTGCCGACCGACTTGCTGACGATGCCGGCATAGGGAGCCGCTGGCGTTTTGCCGCTGAAACTGCCGGTGGTGATGCTGCTGCCGAAGCCGGTCACCGTATCGCCGGCAAGCTTGAAGCCGAGTTCAATGCTGTTGTTGCCCATCGGCGCAGTCGTATATCCCTGATGGCAACCTTCGCAGCTCATGTTCTTATCCACCACATGGGCGATATGGGCACCATACTGGCCACTGGGCAGGATGCCGGTGGCGGGCTCGGCCAGACCATCCTCGCCGGTGGTAGCCGCAATGGGGGGATAGCCGTGGCAAACATTGCAGCTGGCGCCAAAGGCATTCTTGTGGCGATGACAGGAGGTGCAGTCGATATTATTGGAACCCATGTGGTTGAAGTCGCTTTGACCGGCAGTATTGTGACGATGGACGGTGGTTTGGGTGTGACAGGCCTCGCAGATCCGGCTGGAAGTGCTATGCAAATCACCGTCGTTGCCCATGCTGGTGACGTTCCTGTAGCGGATGGTTTTTGTCAGGGGCGCGCCGATGGTGGCCGGGATAGTCTCGATGACTCGCTTGATGTTGGTGGTGTTCTTGCTATGGCAGGTGCTGCAGCTGAAGCTTATCCCCCATGAACCACCATTGTACTTGGTTCCCAGATTTATGCCATTGTGCATAAGCGGGCTGCTGTAGCCAAGGGAAGTAGTAAGCTGCGAGCCCGTTACGGGGCTGCCGGTTATGCCATCAATGTCGTTGAACATGGCCTGGAAGTAGTAGGTTGTCCCTTGCAAAATGCCGGAGGAGATAGTTGCTGAATAGGAACTCCCCGATCTGGTTGATGTGGCAGTGTTGGGGTAGTTTCCGGCAGTGCTCCCCCAGCGGATGATGCAACTGTTGTTGCCATTCGCATCACCGGTGAAAGGTGCTGTCACCGTGATGGAGGACGCTGTAATTCCGGAAAAGGTAAGAGGCCCGGCTGTTGTGTTATTTATTACCGAAGCCGCACGGTTAACAATTATGTTGTAGGTCTTGGTGGTGATGCCATTGGGGGCAGTGACAAGTACGCTCAGGCTGTTGGCGCCCGTTGTCAGGGCAAAGGGAACAGACGCAGTACCGCTGGTAACAGAGATGCCGTTGACTTTTATGGCGGCGTTGATGTCCTGGGCGGTGGGGTTGACGGTAATTGTCGACACTGAGTTGACAACATCGGCGGTATAATTTGAGGTGCTGCTGCTGAAGCCCGGGATGAGAGTGCCCGACGACAGGTTCAGGTTGCTCAAGTTTGCATTGTTTGATAGAGCGGGTTGCCGTGTGACCACAACGGAATAAGTTTTGATTGTGCCATCCTGCGCGGTAACGACAATATTGAAAGTGTTAGCGCCTACGGCCAGTGCAAAGGCTGTGGAGTTGGTCCCGCTGGTAACGCGGATGCCATTGACCCGGATGGTGGCGCTGGCATCCTGTGCGGTCGGCGTAACGGAAATGATCGATACGGTATTGGCCACGGTGACATTGTAGCTTGTCGTGTTAGTGTAGAAGGTAGGGTTCAATGAGCCTGACGAGAGGACAAGGTTGCTCAGGTTGGCGTTGTTTGAGATGGCTTCACGGGTAATAACAAGGGTATAGTTGTTAATGGTGCTGCCGTCAGGTGCGGTAACGGCAACATTAAAGCCGTTGGCGCCGACTATCAGGGCAAACGGGATAGATGCGGTGCCGGTGGTAACGGCGATGCCGTTGACCTTAATGGTGGCATTGGCATCCTCGGCAGTCGGCGTGACGGTGATGCTTGGCGTGGCATTGCTGACTGAGGCGGTATAGTAAATTGTGCTGCCGGTAAAGGTCGGAGTTAAGGCGCCGGACGAGAGGGTCAGGCTGCTCAGATTGGCATTTGTTGATGGGACGGTAGCCCGATTCACCACTATAGTATAGGTCTTGCTGGTTCCGTTCTGGGCAGTCACTACCGTAGATATGGTGTTGGAGCCGACGGAAAGAGCGATTGGCCCTGAAGCGCTGCCGCTATTAACTGAAATTCCATTGACTGTTGTTGTTGCGGCTGGATCTTCCTCAGTGGGTGTAACCGTGATTGATGCGACAGAGTTGGCTACTGACGTTGTGTAATAGGTGGTTGATCCGGAAAATGATGGCGATAGCGTCCCGGCAGAGATAGACAGTCCACTGAGGTTAGCGTTGGAAGAGACGGCCACCGGGGTTTCTGCAACGATAAGTTCATCGGTTAAGCCGCTATCGTCATTAACAGACACCCGGCTGTCGGTATTCATTGAAAACTGGATACCCAGCTTGGAGCCGGCCGGAATATTAGCTGCTGACTGGCCGGTAAGAGAGAAAGACAGAGTTGTTCTAATTGTACCGACTGATTTGCCAGCCGTTGAGCCAGTGAAGTAAGTTTTTGTGCCGGCCGGTGTCGTATAAAATAGCCTAGGAGTAATCGTCATTGAGGCTGATATATTCGATCTTGCCCTGATACTGACGGAAGTGCCGGTGACATTCATCACTTGGGTATAGCCGGGCCCGTTGTAGTAGAGGGTAAAGGTGTTTGCAGAATTATAGGTAATATCTCTATTGCTGATTGGCACACAGGCAGCACTGTCGGCATCGTTAAGGATACCGACTGCCGGCGTTGTACCCATGGCCGTATCACTTGAAGTGGGGCAGGTTGTATTGGTGGATTTTCCAGAGGGGATGGAAAATGCCGTTCCATTGCTGAAGGTCATATAATAGGTCCTGACCGCAGCCTTTGCCTGTGTCGGCTTGTACCACCCCTGGTACATGAAGGTGCTGATCAGCACGGTCAACACCATTACCAGGCCAAGTTTGGCTACCAAACCCATTCCCCGGATCTGGCCGGCAATTATTCTTCCCATATGAATAGCTCCTTTGTCGCTTGATGCCTTGATTTTCTCAGTCCGCTCACTCGTTCTCACCTGGCTTTTGGTCTGGCTTTTATAGTTCTTTGGCAAATAAAAGCAGTAGGGCTGGCTGCCCTTGCCTCTGTTGTGACAGTCAATGTTCTTGGGGGAGGACCGATTTTGGAATCTGCAGTGGAGTTGTGACTGAGTGCAGTTGATGCGGCAGGGTTTTTCGCCCCTTGGATCACCTGACATTTATGGTAATAAATAAATTGAATTTAACTCAAAGCAAGCATTGTGCCTAAGTTTAAAACTATCAATTAAAAATAACATGGGTTGACTCAAGTCGCTGAAAGTGCGGAATAAACCAAAAATATGCATAATTCCGGATTTGTAGGCGGGTTTAGCAGCGTTGAAACGAGACAATCCTGACTGATCTGTCAAAAGACGGCCTTTATTTTCTTTTGCGGTGCAATGGCGATAAATTTGATTAAAATAGTGGGGTTAGTTCCCATTCTATTGCCGAGTCTTGCACTATCTGCTTTAAATTACATAGAAAATCAAATATATTCAGAAACATTGAAACTCTCGTGGAATATACAGAATTACAGCCTCAGGCGGTGATATGGCGGAACGATTAAGTTCCTGTTCAGCTGTCGGGCCTGCTATGTTGAAGAAGAAGCAGGCTGGCCAAGTCCACTCTTTCCGGAAATCCTGCGCTCCAAAATCCTGACCTACCAGCAAGCGTTCGTCATGCTTCTAAAGGCCGTTTAACCATCTCTTCCTCCGGAGATTCGTTGTTCTCCTGTGGCTGCCATTGGCAACCCTTTCGTCCCCGTAGTCTTCAGCCAAAAAAAGGGCATCGAAATGTCGATGCCCAAGATAGACTAGCTTATTCAGCTTGTGCAGTACTGTGGCAGCCCAATCAATCGGCGCCAAAAGCCCCATTGGCATAACCGGCATTATGGGTATGGCACTGGGTGCAGCGGGTCCCGGAATTGTGGGTATCGCTGCTGGTGGACGTGTAATGGTTGGTATTACTGTGACAGGTATTACAAATTTTCGTACTGAATGAGCCACCGGCATAATCCGTACCGGTATTGTTGGCGGTGAAAGTAGCCGGCACCTGGGTCAGCGGCAAGCCGTTGTCGGCAGAGGCTTTAGCCACGGTGGCCCCGATCATTTTTATATTAGTATCGCCGTGTGGATCATGGCAGTCCCAGCACCAGCGACCGCCGGATGTGCCGCTGTGCTCGGCCCCATAGTGATAGGCGGTGACTTTCTTGCTGGCGTTCCTGCCGTTAATGCCGGTGCTGTTATTTGCGTGGCAGGCCATGCAGACGCCGTTTAAGCCCCAGGTACCGCCGCTGATACTGGCCAGGCGGAAGAAGTTGTCGCTGGCGTTATGGGCTACGCCATTATCGTGGCAGAACAGGCAGCTCGCCCCCACGTTGGAGCCCCCGAGATTAGCGCCGGCCGGATTGCCATGGCCGGTGGCCAGCCATTCACTGGCATTGATCTGGGCGGTGGCACTGTCATTAAAGTCGTAACTGTCAACATCGGTGGCGCTGGCGTGGCAATTGCCGCAGGAAAGATCGCGCTGCCCAGGTTGGGCGCCATTGCCGCCATCTGACAGCTTATGTTGCTGCATTGGGTAGGAGTGGTTGGTGTTCCCCGGACTGCAATGGTGAAGCTGGCGCCAGCCCCTCCCTCCATATCGTACTGCTGGTTGGCATGCAGAGTCGGATTGCCGATGGCTCCTGAGCTGGCGTCATAGACATTGTTGTGGCACTTTTCGCAGGAGAAGGTGTGCTTGGCGTGGCTGTTGGCCTTGCCGCCGACATACGAGGGGACGCCATTGTGACAGCTGAAGCAGCTGGTCCCACCACCCCAGGTCATGACGGTGCGTTGGACGAAGGGCGGTGCGAAGGATTTCCCTTCACTGTGGCAGTAGCTGGCGGAGCAGGTGCCATAGGTGCCGTTGGGGGCGAAAGAGCTGCCCTTGCTGTAAGAGGTTCCCGCTGCGGTGCCGGTGAAATCCATATTGATGCTGGTGTTGCCGTGGGTTTCGCTGGTGACTGTGGTGGAAGTGTAGCCCGAGCCGTGGCAGACACTGCAAGCAAAGGAATATCTGCTGGCATGACGGGGATGGCTGCCGGTGCCGATATTGGTGGCCATATTACTATGGCAGCTGCCGCAACTGAGGGTTTGTCCCCAGGTGGCTGTGCCGTTATTGTGGCAGCTGATGCTGCTGCACTGGGTCGGGGTGGTGGGTGACCCCTGTACGCTGAGAGTGAAGCTAACGCTGCCGCCATTCTGCAGGTTGTAGCTCTTGTTGCCGTGCAGTGATTGGCCGGTGATAATGCCGGTACCGTCAGTGGTGGCGGCATGACATTTATCGCAGCTAAAGCGGTGTTTAGGGTGGCTATTGGCTTTGCCGCCTGTGTAGTTTGGTCCCTGGGTGCCGCCGCCGACGCCGCCGGAATGGCAGGTGTTGCAAGCCACTGGGCCATTTCCCCAGGTGGGAGGAACATTCTGGCCATATGGGCCGGTGAAGCTGCGGCCGTCACTGTGGCAATAAATGTTAGAGCAGGAGCCATAGCCATTGCCGGGCGTGCTGCTGCCTTGAGAATAATCACCGCCGGCAGACGGTCCACCGAAGGCAATCTCAATGGTGCTGTTGGCATGCAGCTGCGTCCCCTGGCCTGCGTTACTGTGGCAGGTGCTGCAGCCGAGGGAGAGGGAAACGGCATGCCTGGCGTGGCTGCCACTTACATTAGTGCCGCTCATACTGGCATGGCAACCATCACAATCTAAAGATCCACCACCCCATTGCGGGCTCTTAAAATTTATGCCTTCAACTGAGCCATTGACCGGATTCTGTACCCCGCTGTGACAGTAAACCATCTGGCAGGTGCCGTAGGCTCCGCTTTGAGCCGGGCCATTTCTGTATCCCGCCTTCTGTGCTGCATAGCCGGGCAAGGCATAGGAAGTATCTCCGCCGAGGCCGGAAAAATCCCACCTGACCCTGCCATCCAGGTGAATTGGGTCGGTAACGTCGCCATGACAGTTACTGCAGCCCTTGGCTAAGCCGCCCGGCCCATTGCCGGCGTGACGGCCGTGTGCGCCTGTAGCAATGGCAGGCGATGGCGGAGTGGTGGCGCTGGCGCCGTGGCAGGCATTGCAGCCGCTCCCGGCCAAGGATCCCGTCCAGATAGGTGCCGTGACTGCACCACCGGAGGTGGTGGGCCAGGCACCGTGGCAATAGACGGAACAAGAGTTGGTACCGCTGCTGCTGGTTGTAACCGTAGTGCCGGCAAAGCTGCTGATAATACCGGTATAAGGGGCAGCGGGCGTCTTGCCGCTGAAACTGCCACTGGCGATGGTGCCGCTAAAGCCGTTTACCGTTGCGCTGTCAAATTTAAAACCAAGCTCCAGTGCGCGATTTCCCATTGGGTTGGATGTATATCCTTGATGACACCCTTCGCACGTCATTTCCTTATCGACCACATGGGTGGCGTGGGCGCCAAATTTCCCGCCGGGCAAGATGCCGGTGGCCGGATCAGCGAGGCCGTCCTGGCCAAGAGTTGCTGCAATGGGTGGATAGCCGTGGCAGGTATCACAACTGGCGCTAAATCCTTTGCCATGCCGGTGGCAGTCGGTGCAGTCATTGCTGTGGGTCCCCATATGGTTGAATTCGCTTTGAGCTGCTGGTGTTGTAGCGATGCACACTGGTTTGCGTATGACAGACCTCGCAGATGCGATCGGACGTGGTGTGGTGATCACCATCATTTCCCATCGTCGTCAGGCTTCTGAATTTGACCGGTTTAATAAGCTCGGTGCCGATGGTGGCGGGAATACTGGTGGTGATTTTTTTGATGTTGGTCGTGGTCTTTGCGTGGCAGGTGTTGCAGGTAAAGGTGAGGCCCCAGGTACCATTGTCATATGTGCTGTTCAGATTGGCGCCGTTATGCATGAGGGGGTTGCCGGCAGTGGTGTTGGTGGTAGCCTGTGACCCGGCAACCGTGTTGCTGCTGGTGCCGTCAGGGTCGGTAAAGGTCGCCTGGAAGTAATAGGTTGCCCCCATGGTCAGACCGCTGCTAATGCTTGCTACGTATGCTGAGCCCACTTTATTTGTGAGCCAGAATATTTGAATAGTTATTAAGCTGGTTCCCCAGCGGATGACACAACTGTTATTGCCGTTGGTGTCGCCGGTAAAGGGGGCCGTCACGGTGATTGCGGGACCGGTTGACGGCCGGAAAAAATCAGCGGAGCCGGGGTGGTGCTGTTGCCCACGGTTGCTTCGCGAGTAACCTGAATCCAGTAAGATTTTGCTGGTAATACCGTCCTGGGCGGTGACGACTATTTGAAGACTGTTGGCACCGGTGGCCAGGGCAAAGGGGGTGGACGTACTGCCGCTGGCAACAGTGACACCATTGACCTGAATGGTGGCGCTGGCGTCCTGGGCGGTGGGGGTAACGGTGATGGTCGAGACGGCATTGGCGACCGTGGCCGAGTAATTTGCAGTGGTGCTGCTGAAGGCCGGATTGATGATTCCGGCGGAGATTGCCAGGTTGCCGAGATTTGCGTTGGTCGACTTCACAGATTCTCGTGTAATAACTATGCTGTAGTTTTTGAAGGTGCTGCCGTCCTGAGCGGTTACGACCACATACAGACTGTTGGCGCCGACGGCCAGGGCAAAGGGGACGGATGCGGCGCCGCTGGTAACAGAGATGCCGTTGATCTTGATGGTGGCGTTGCCGTCCTGGGCGGTCGGGGTAACGGTGACCGATGACACTGTATTAGCCACAGTTGCCGAGTATTTGGTAGTGCTGCTGCTGAAGGTCGGGGTGAGGGCGCCGGACGAGAGGGTCAGGTTGCCCAGGTTGGGGTTGGTTGAAATGGCGGCTGCCCGGGTGACGACAACGGTGTAGGTTTGAATAGTGGTGCCGTCTTGAGCGGTGACCACCACATTAATATTATTGGCGCCCACAGCCAGGGCAAAGGGGACGGTTGCAGTCCCGCTGGTAACGGCGATATTGTTAACCTTGATGGTGGCGGTGGCATCCTGGACTGTAGGGGTGACAGTGATGGTCGACACAGCATTGGCCACTGCGGTGGAATAATTGGCTGTGCTACTGCTGAAGGTTGGGCTGAGGGTGCCGGACGAAAGAACCAGGTTAGACAGGTTGGCGTTCGTTGACGGAGGGTTTGCCCGGGTGACGACGATGGAATAGGATTTGGTAGTGGTGCCGTCCTGGGCGATGACCACCACATTGAGGCTATTGGGGCCGACCGCAAGGGTGAAGGGGATGGAGGTGGCGCCGCTGGTAACGGTAATACCATTGACCCTGATGCCGGCGTAGGCGCTCTCGGCGGTAGGCGTGACGGTGATGGTAGAAACAGCATTGGCCACAGCGGCAGTATAACTGGTAGTACTGCTGTTGAAGGCCGGGTCGAGAAGTCCCGATGATAAGGTCATATTGCCAAGGTTGGCGTTGTTTGAGGTTTGCTCACGGGTGACGATAATGGTGTAGGTTTTAATGGTGCTGCCATCCGGGGCGGTAACCAACACATGCAGGCTGTTGGTGCCGACGACCAGGGCGAAGGGGACGGAGGCGGCCCCGCTGGCAACGGCAATACCATTGATGATGATGGTGGCGGCTGCTTCCTCAGCGATGGGCGTGACGGTGATGGTTGAGATGACATTGCTGACCGTCGCTGTATAGTAAACTGTCGTGGCGGCAAAGGTTGGCGATAAAAGCCCTGATGAAAGGCCCAGGCCGCTGAGGTTTGCGTTATTAGATCCCACAGGTTGCCGGGTAA
The DNA here is from genome assembly GCA_963780945.1 of uncultured delta proteobacterium. Lineage (GTDB taxonomy): Bacteria > Desulfobacterota > Desulfuromonadia > Geobacterales > Geobacteraceae > Geotalea. The sequence continues at coordinate 37,240 of CAWAFF010000099.1, forward strand.
CGACAATAGTATAATTCTTTGTGCTGAGGCCATCCGAGGCGGTAACGGTCACATTAAAGCCGTTGGCGCCGACGATCAGGGCAAATGGAATTGATGCGGTGCCGCTGGTAACGGCGATGCCATTAACTTTAATGGTGGCCGCGGAATCCTCAGCGGTAGGCGTAACGGTGATGGTTGAGGTGGAATTGCTGACAGAGGAGGTATAGTAAATTGTGCTGCCGGCAAAAATTGGACTTAAGGCGCCGGACGAGAGGGACAGTGAACTCAGGTTGGCGGTTACCGGTGTGACAGGTGCCCGGGTCACCACTACCGTATAAGTCCTGCTGGTTCCGTTCTGGGCGGTTACTACGGTAGTAATGGTGTTATTACCCTCGGCAAGGGCAATCGGCCCGGAAGCGCTGCCGCTGTTGACTGCGATCCCGTTGACGGAGGTTGTTGCGGTGGTGTCTTCCTGTGTTGGAGTAACGGTGATTGATGTGACAGAGTTTGCTACTGCTGCTGTATAGGAAATAGTTGAACTGGAGAAGGATGGCGTCAAGCTGCCGGCTGACAGTAGCAGTCCGCTCAGGTTGGCGTTGGATGAAAGATCAACCGGCGTCTCCTTGACGACAAGCTCATCAATTAAGCCGGTACTGTCATTGACGCAGATGCGGCTGTCAGTGCTCATGGAGAACTGAATGCCAAGCTTCGAGCCGGCAGGAATATTTGTTGCTGACTGGCCGGTCAGTGAAAAGCTAAGGGTTGTTCTTGTTGTACCAACAGCTTTGCCTGCCGTTGAGCCGGTAAAATAAGTTATTGTTCCTGTTGGTGCCGTATAAAACAGCCTTGGGGTAATCGTCATTGAGGCAGATGAATTTGATCGAGCCCTGATGCTGACGGAGGTGCCGGTAACATTCGTCGCTTGCGCGTAACCGGTACCTTTGGAGTAGAGGGTAAAGGTGTTTGCGGCATTGTATTCGATGTCCCTGTCGCTGGCAGGAACACAGTCGGCGGTGTCGACATCGTTAAGGAGGCCGACTGCCGGCGTAGTCCCCATGGCCGTATCAATTGAAGCGGGGCAGGTTGTATTGGTGGATGTTCCTGAAGGAAGGGGAAATGCCGTTCCATTGCTGAAGGTCATATAGTAAGTTCAGCAATACGTAACGAACCAGTGGATAA
>CAWAFF010000100.1:0-39158 GCA_963780945.1 uncultured delta proteobacterium
GCGGGACAACAGGCAGTCTCGTGGGGGCTTATGCCAATTATTTCGCCGCCCATTATCTGGGTCGACCTCTCATCCTAAGATACGGAAAGTACGCTCGCAGCATTACCGAGGGGAAATTCGCCAGAGGTCGAGTGATTCTCCCATAAACATGGTGAAATATCAACCTTCATCGGCCGATTGCTCCGGTGGTACGCCATCTTATTTCACTTCCTGCAGGGCTGGCTGGAATGAACCACGCCAAGTTCACCTTCTATACGCTGCTGGGCGCCGGCATCTGGTGCACGGTTCTTGCCTGGATTGGCTACATTATCGGCGAAAATCAGGGGTTGATCATGAAGTATTCCCATCAGGCGGTAATCGGTGTCATTATATTCAGTATCGGGCTCATCACCATATATATCTGGCGCCACAAACGGAAAAGCGCCGCCAATCTGCAGTAATTTCGTAGTTACAACATCCCGGCGTTGGCCGGCAATTAAAAGCCCCGGCAGATTATGATCTGCCGGGGCTTTGTTTTTTTCAAAGGAGAAAATTACTACTTTGGTACTTTTTCCCAGTCTTCCAGGAATTTCTTGATGCCTGCATCAGTCAGAGGGTGCTTGGCCAGTTGCATGATAACTGAGTAGGGAATGGTCGCCACATCGGCGCCGATCAGGGCTGAATTCACAACATGAATGGGATTTCTGATGCTGGCAACAATGATTTCCGCTGTATAGCCGTAGTTATCGAAGATGGTACGAATTTCCTCGATGATCCCCATGCCATCCTGAGAAATGTCATCGAGACGACCGACAAAAGGCGAAACATAGCTGGCACCGGCTTTTGCTGCCAATAGCGCCTGCATCGATGTGAATATAAGGGTGACATTGGTTTTGATGCCTTTTCCGGAAAGGGTCTTGGTCGCTTTCAAACCTTCAGTGGTCATGGGTAACTTGATGACTATGTTGGCGTGAATTTTTACCAGTTCTTCAGCCTCCTGATCATGCCGTCATGATCAAGAGAAACCACCTCTGCCGAAATTGGACCATCCACAATCCCGGTGATTTCCTTGATTACATCCGCAAATTTGCGGCCCGATTTGGCAATCAGCGAAGGATTAGTAGTAACACCATCAACCACTCCCAGTTCATGGGCCTCCCGTATTTCATTCACGTCTGCAGTGTCGATAAAAAACTTCATTTCTCTCCTCCGATACTGTTTTTTTCTGTATTTTCCAACTGGTCGCGGAACTTCTCCAGGCAGGACATGGAACAAAAGTAAAGCTTGCGACCTTCCATGTTACCGATAACGGCGTCCCCTCTCGCCACGTACATCCCGCAGACGGGATCCTTAAAGGTCTCTTCATCGATATCTGTACTACTGGAAACCCCTTTAGCGGTTGTGCGCCCTCTTGAAAAACTGATATATCACATAGCCCACGAAGATCAGTACCAGCAATTTTGCCAAATCTTTCCTCCTAAAGCTTTTTTACCCATCCCGGCGATTCCAGCAAAGCCAGTAAGTCTGCCACAGTTTTATGCAACAAGGGATGTACCAGGCTACGATCTATCTCGGTGAGTGGCTGAAGAACAAAACGGCGCTCATGAAGCCGTCGATGAGGGATTACAAGTCTGTTATCTACTATGATCTCATCATTATAAAAGAGAATATCCAGGTCTATTGGCCGAGGTCCCCACTGAATACCGCTTTTCCTGTGAAAGAGGTCAGTCTCGATCCGTTGAAGTTCAGCCAGTAGCTGAAGCGGCCGATATTCAGTTCGAATTCTGACCACCCCATTAAAGAAGTTGGCTTGGGGCACTCCTCCAACAGGCTCGGTTTCATAAAAGCTGGAAAGGGCAGTGACCTTTGTCCCGGGAAGCTTCCCTATTTCGGCAACAGCACGAAGGAGATGAAGTTCCCGATCGCCCTCATTTGACCCGAGAGCTATGTAAACCGTTGCTTCCACCCGCTGATTAGAGCACAGATTTCACGTTTTTTCAACCCTGTGCACCCAATATGACAAACCAGTGCGTGTTCGCTACAGATGAAGATCTAACCCCTTTCTTTTGGGAACATCAATTTTATTATTTTTTAACATTGTAAAAAAATCTGATTTTCGAGTATATTTTTATAAGGCTTAACAACCCATATTAGGGAAAAATCATGAAGAAGAATAGCCCCACCAAGGAAAACCCCCATCAGGCTGCAGAGCTTTATGCACTCGGACTAGAGGCACTAAAGGCCAAAAACTCACTGACTGCGTTGCGGTACTTTGAGAAAGCCGTAGCAATAGAAAAAATCCCTACATATCTCTCCCATCTTGCCCTTTGCCTGGCAAAAGAAAAAAGAGATTTTGCCAAGGCGGTGTCTCTCTGCAAAGAGGCCGTAAAATATGAGCCACATAATCCCGATCATTTTTTGTCACTGGGAAAAATTCACCTGCTGGCGGGTCAAAAGAAAGAAGCGGTTATAACTTTCCGCCTTGGACTGAGAACCGGTAGAAACAAAGAAATTACGCGTGAACTGGACCGCCTCGGCAGCAGGAAGGTACCACTGGTTCCCTTTCTGAGACGAAACAACCCCATCAACAAATACCTAGGCATAATGTTTACAAAAACCGGCTTACGTAGCTCGGACATGGGAAACGGCTCAACTAAATAAAAACCAAAAGAACTCCGTTAGCAGTAATGTTCTTTCTTTTCTTTGTTCTCCCACTACCCTTCAATTTAGCACGAGGCATGGTCTACAGCGAAGCAGACGCAGGCTGCAGGCATAGGAAACTGACCCGGACAGCGGCAACAATTCGCTAGCCCTCCCACAGTGAGGCATCATGCTCAAATATATAACCGTTAAAAGCCGTAGCAGAATCGAGCTGATTAATATAACCGAGCAAGTTCAGGAGGTGGTGAAAAACTCCAAGGTAAATTCAGGCATCTGCCACCTATTCGTCCTTCACACAACAGCGGGAATAACCATTAACGAAGGTGCTGACCCAGCCGTACAGCGAGACATGGTCAACTTCCTCAATAAGCTGATTCCCAATGACCCTTACTTCACTCATGCCGAGGGAAACTCGGACGCCCACATCAAGTCATCCCTCGTCGGGGCTTCGAAAAGTCTCTTAATTGACAATTCGAGACTTGTTCTGGGAACCTGGCAAGCGATTTACTTCTGCGAGTTTGATGGACCGCGGGAACGAAAAGTTGCGGTTAAGATAAGCAATGAGGGGTGAGGGGTGAGAGAGAACAAAATGATTATATCCCTTTTGCCGTGTCTCATAGGTTAAGCCATCCGGGGTTATTATGGAAAGTATTTGATCACTCGCTGTAATTTCCCCAATCAATGATACATTCACATTACACTCTGCCATGCGAGAAAGAACCTGCTCTCTATGGAGCTGCGGCACAGTAAAGAGCAGTTCGTAGTCCTCCCCACCGCTTAGTGCCATTGCAAAAGGGTCTTCGGAATAATTTGCAACCACTTCATTGTATGGCTCGGAAAGGGGAATACCTGCCAGGTCCACCCTTGCACCAACGCCCGATCCATCGAGAATGTGGCCGAGGTCGGCAAGCAGCCCATCACTGATATCGATCATAGAGGTTGCCATTCTGGATTCCGCCAGCGTGACTCCGGCAGAGACCCGTGGTTCAGGATCCAGATGCCTCATCACCAAAGGCCCGCTCTGAACTCCCTTACGCAACAGCTCCAACCCTAGAGCAGAATCACCTACCGTTCCGGTAACAAAAATCAGATCTCCCGGCTGAGCACCTGTACGACTTACAACAAGGTCGGGCAGCTGTTCGCCTATGGCCGTAATCGAAATTGCCAACCCCCCTTTAGAAGAGCAGGTATCTCCACCAATCAGGGTCACATGGAACTGCTGCGCCCTTTGCATCAATCCCTTGATAAAATCATCAAGAAATTCCAGGGTCATCGTCTTGGGAATCGCCAATGACAGGAGAAAATATTTAGGTTTTGCCCCCATGGCAGCCAAATCCGAAAGATTCACGGCCAGCGACTTTCTACCAAGGGCGACAGGGTCGCTTAGTTTTAGATCGAAATGAACCCCCTCAATAAGCATGTCCGAGGTTAACAGTGAAAGATGGCCGGCTTCCGGCTCAATAGCAGCGGCATCATCACCTATACCTATCTTGACGGAGGATCTGGCCGCGATGTTGGCGGCAATCCGGTCAATAAGACCGAATTCCCCCAGGTCGCTCAGCCTCACACTTTTGCTCCCGCCACAATCCCCTTTCGGGAAGAGACCATAACCCGCTGGGTACGCGCCTTTGTTTTCGGCGGCATGCCCTTCACCGTCCCCGGAGGAGTGGGCGGATATTTTTCAAGGGCCACATTCAACACATCATCAATGGTTCTGGCAAAAACGATCTTCACTTTTTTCTGAATGTGCCGCGGAACGTCCTCTAAATCCTTCCGGTTCTGTTCAGGAATGATAATTGTGACAATACCCAACCTGATTGCCGCCAGGATCTTTTCCTTGAGGCCGCCAATGGGAAGAACCTTGCCACGCAAGGTTATTTCGCCTGTCATGGCAACATCCTTTTTCACCGGCGTCTTCGTGAGGGCGGAAACCAGTGCTGTTGCCATGGTAACTCCTGCCGAAGGCCCGTCTTTAGGAATTGCGCCGGCAGGAACATGAACATGTATATCCATGGAGCTGTAGAAATCCTCCAGCAGGTGCAGCTCAGCGGCACGGCTGCGAATATAGGAAAGGGCCGCCTGTACCGACTCCTTCATCACATCCCCGAGCTGGCCCGTCAGGGTCAGCCCCCCTTGCCCTTCATGATCGTCGCCTCAATAAAGAGAACCTCTCCGCCGACAGGAGTCCAAGCCAAGCCAGTAACAACGCCGATTTCATTGAACTTCATCTCCTCCTCACGCAGGTATCGGGGAGGGCCAAGGTATTTTGCAACGGTCGCAGCATTAATAAGGTACTGGCGCTTCTCACCTTCAGCCACACGGCGCGCCACTTTGCGACAGACGGAGCCGATCTCCCTTTCCAGATTTCTTAGCCCGGCTTCTCGCGTGTACTTGGAGATTATAGTTTTCAAGGCCTCGTCAGAAAAAGTGATAATCTTTTCCGTAATTCCATTTTCTTTTGTCTGCCTCGGGACCAGATAGCGTTTGCCAATCTGGAGTTTTTCCTCTTCTGTATAGCCGGAAAGCGTGATTACTTCCATCCGGTCACGAAGGGGCCCTGGTACAGTATCGATCTGATTAGCCGTGGCGATGAACATTACATCGGAAAGGCTGAAAGGGAGATTGATGTAATGATCCGAAAAAGAATGGTTCTGTTCCGGGTCAAGTACCTCCAGCAGAGCAGAAGACGGATCACCGCGAAAATCTGCCCCCAGCTTATCCAGTTCGTCAAGCATGAACACCGGATTATTGGAACCGGCCTGCTTCAAACCTTGAATGATCCGACCTGGCAAAGCGCCGACGTATGTCCTGCGATGACCTCTTATCTCCGCCTCGTCACGCACCCCGCCAAGGGAGATCCGTACGAATTTACGCCCCATGGCTCTGGCAATTGACTTCCCCAGGGAGGTTTTGCCTACGCCAGGAGGCCCGACAAAGCAGAGAATGGGGCCTTTCATTTTCTTCTTCAACTTGCGCACGGCCAGGAACTCAAGTATCCGTTCCTTTATTTTCTCCAGGAAATAATGATCTTCATCCAGGATTTCCTTCGCTTTCTTTATTTCCAAGGAGTCTTTTGTGGATTTACCCCAAGGAAGTTCGACCATCCAGTCGAGATAAGTACGAAGCATGCCGGATTCTGCAGCGTCGGGGTGCATCTGTTCAAGGCGGCCCAGCTGCTTCAAAGCCTCTTTTTCCACATTTTGCGGCATCCTGGCATTATCAATGCCTTTACGCAGCTCGGCGATCTCTTCACTACGAGCATCAGTTTCGCCCAATTCCTGCTGGATGGCACGCAACTGCTCTCGAAGGTAATATTCCCGCTGGCTTTTCCCCATTTCCTCTTTCGCTGCAGACTGAATTCGAGCTTGCATGCTTAGGAGTTCAAATTCCTTGTTGAGGAAGTCGTTAACCTTCTTCAAACGTTCGATGGGGTCAATTACTTCAAGCAGCCCCTGGGCTTCTTCCACTTTCAAGCCGATGTTGCTGGCTATGAGATCGGCTAGACTGCCGGCTTCCTGCATGTTTTCCACAATGACCATGACTTCAGGGGACACCACCTTGCCCAGAGAAACAATTTTCGCCAGCTGCTCCTTAACGGTGCGCATGAAAGCTTCTGTTTCAATCGAGTTCTCAGGCAGCACCGGCTCGACGATTCGCTCGATATGCACGGAGTAGAAGGGCTTTTCGGAGACATAGTCGGTAATACGTCCCTTTGTCAGTCCCTGTACCAGTATTTTTACCCTGCCATCTGGCAGCTTAAGCATCCGCATGATCATGGCAACAGTGCCGACCCCGTAAATCATGTCTGGAGCAGGATCTTCCTCGCTGACATCCCTCTGAGTGGCAAGGAAAATCAGTCTGTCCTTGGATAGTGCCGAGTCTACGGCATTTATGGATATCTCTCGCCCGACGAACAGGGGAAGGATCATATAAGGGTAAACAACAACATCCCGAACCGGGAGTAGCGGTAGGACATCCGGTATGTTTAACTCTTCGTTTTCCTGTTTATTTTCCATGTCCAATCTCCTCAATCGGGATATCCCGAATTAACGTTTTTTTATCAGATAATCGGGGGAAAGCAATCGTCAACACCCCTTTTTCATAACTGGCTTTTGCCTTGTCTATATCTACTGCAGGCGGAATCTCGATTGTCCGGCAGAAACGACCAAATTGCCGCTCCATGCAGATGTAATTCGCGCCGACCGCGCCGGAATCCTCTCCCTTAATGCCCTTAACGACCATCGTGTTGCAGCAGATAGTCAGCGACATATCTTCAAGAATAAATCCCGGCAAATCTATTTCAACCATATAAAAATCTGCCGTCTCAAAGACATCGACACCCGGCGAGAAATCACATTCACTTAGATCCGTCCCCTCCAGGGTTGAAAGATATGTGAATATTTCATCCATTTGCTGCCGAAAGAAGTTTAGCCATTCCAGGGGATATCGGGGAATCACAGCCATAACTACCCCATTTTAAAAGAATTACAGGTTAATCTTTGCCTGATTAGGTCAGATAAATTGCTTACTATTGGTCTTGTTGATTTAACCATCTTTGCCATGAAAGTCAAGGCAATCCGCCTTTGGTGGACTATGAACAAAGCTTTTGCTGCCGAGAGCAACCTGTTAGCCCTTCACGGGGGCCTTTCCGCACTCTTATGAATTGAAATATCAGGTTTCGGTGTGTATAATCGCCCAAAATTGTCGCCAGGGGCCCCCTTTTCCCCTTGGCATGGGCGAATTTCGGCTTTGCTTTTAACTCCCGAAAAACGCATGTATTCTAAAATTGTGAGGGATTATGAAAAAATGCTCCACCTTTATCCTGCTAGGTACCCTGCCGCTGTTTCTTTGTGGCTTCGACTGGGGTTTAAGCTTTAAGGACAAGTGCACTGACGCAAAAAGCATGGCAAGTGACCTCCTGGAAATCAAGGATGAAGCTGCACGCAATGAAGCCGAATCGAAAATAATCGAGCTGTGCCCTGAGGGTGCTGCTGCACACTTTACCAAAGCTATGAATTTTGAACGAAGTGGGGCAATCGAAAAAGCCATCGCCGCATACCAGGAATCCGCCAAGACCGATCCAGAATTCGCTTTAGCCAATGGTAACCTGGGACTTCTTTACCTGAAAAACGGGCTAGAAGATAACGCTGTAGTTGAACTGACCAAAGCAACTAAAGGGCGATCAAAACCCACCTACCATAAAGCTCTCGGCAAAATTTTCGCAGGCAAGGGTCTTAGCTCGCTTGCCATCTACCACTATAATGAAGCAATTGCCGCATCCGATGAGGACGCGGCTCTTCATACTGATATTGCCAGCGTCTATATGAACTCCGGTTCAACAAACAATGCCGAGGAGGAATTCAATAAAGCTCTCGCCATTGACCAGGGAAACGTTGAGGCACGAATCGGTCTGGCTGCACTCTACAGCAGCAAAAACGACCAAGATAAGGCCATTGTAGAACTCAAGAAGGCACAGTCGAATGGTCCTGGCAACAAGGATATCCACCGGCTTCTGGCCGAGGCCTACGGGAGAAAAGGCGACCAGAAGAATGCCGAGTATGAATATCTACTGGCGGGTCTGCCGTTTAAAAATGAGCCTGCGCCCAAACAAGAGCAACTGCGTAAGGGCGACGCTTTTATGGCTGCCAAAGATTTTGACAAGGCCATTACAGAGTATAAAGCCGCCCTGAAGGACCACCCTAACTGGCCAGAAGCGTTGCAGAGATTGGGTGACGCCTGTATGGCTGTCAACAACGATGATGACGCCATCAGCTATTATAAAGAAGCGGTCAGGCTCCAGGCCTCTGACAACAGCATTCACTATAATCTGGGCGTTCTGTATGAGCGTCAGGCACTTCCCGATGAAGCAGTGGTCGAGTACCGACAGTTTCTTACTATTGCGGCCGACAATATAGACGCCCGCAAAAGATTGGCAGACATCTACACCCAACGTGGCAGTTACCCACAGGCTATTGAACACTACCGTGCATTACTACAGGTGAAGAAAGATGACGCACCCACCCACCTGAAGTTGGCAAGAGTTTTCGTCAGCAACAAGGATAACAATTCAGCAGTTTCCGAATACCAGGAAACGATAAAGCTTGATCCTGACAATATAGAAGCGCACCGTGAATTGGCTCTGATTTACAGGAAGAGAAATCAAAATGTGGAGGCCGCAAAAGAATATCAGGCAGTGCTAAAGGTAAAAAATGATGATAGTGACGCCCGTAGTGCCCTAACTTCCATCTATGTTAAAAACAAGGACTATGATGAGCTGATCAAACTGCTCAAGGAAGGGGTAGAGCTTAATCCCAAAGACCCCAACAGCCATTACAAACTTGGGCTTTTATATGAATTTAAAAAAGAATACTCTGCTGCCATTGATCAGTACAAGGAATCGACAGCACTAAAAACTGACCATGCAAAGGCACTTAATGCTTTGGGCCGCGTCCATATGAAAAGCGGACATATCACCGAAGCAAAGGAAGCCCTTGAGGCTGCCAAAAAGGCTGACCCTGGACTGGAAGAAACAACTGTTCTTCTCAGCAACATAAAAGATGAGATGTCACCAGAACCAAAGAAGTACAAAAAGAAAGGAAAGTCGAAAAAATCTAAGGCTATTAAGAAAAGCAAGAAGGGCAAATCAGGGAAATCGTTGAAGGCAAAAAAAACAAAAAAGAAAAATTAGCCTCCACTTTCGATTACATTTTAAATAACAGAAAAGGCCGGGCAAATTTGCCACGGCCTTTTCTTTCGCCCAAAATTTTAATTTAGTGATGCTTCCTGGTGTAGCGGGATTATTTTTACCTTTGTTATTCCCTTGCCAATGAAGCCCAGCTTTCTTGCCGCCACCCGCGAAAGGTCAATGAATGGTTTTTTCCTTTTACGACAACGGTCGTTAACTGTGACCACTACTTCTTTGTCGTTCTTCAGATTAATTACTTTTACCTTTGTCCCAAATGGTAGACTCTGGTGGGCAGCGGTCATTTTCTCCGGATCATAACGTGCACCGGAGGTGGTCCTTCTGCCTTCATACCGCCTGGCATAGTAGGAGGCAATACCTACTGTTTCAGGACCGTCATTCTCTGCCTTATTTGGCATTACTGCCTGAGTTGCTGTTTCTTGTTGCGTGGTTTCCGACCTTAGTTCTTCAGCCAGAAGGGGAAGCGTGTGGATCGGAAGGAGCATCAGCCAAGTGGCGACAATCAAAGCCAGCCTGCCTCTACGCTCAAGTGATGCCATGCGCACCTCCTTTGTTGGGCGAGGTGTTCATATATCATGCAGATCGGGTCGCGTCAAGCAGAAACAGAGAATCCTAATCTGATTTTCTAATGAATCCCTGAAATGAGCCATTTACCTATTTAGTTGAAAAGGTCGACAGTTGGTTAGACTTTGCCATGAATTGCAGCTACTTGAGCAACGGAATCTGCGCCATGCAGCCAATGGACAGTCTAAAAGTAGGAAACGAATATGATTATCGTCCATACCAGAGCCGCCAAGAGCATGTAATGCTTCCCCAGGTGGAGATTAAATTTTTTCCCTGGATAGGTCATTGAAGCCTGATCCTTGCAATCGATCTTGGGAGAGAGGTCAAATTCTTATCGACAGAAATGGGGAAGTTCTTGAACGGTACAGTAAAGGATGGCGCTATGGGAGAAAGAGGTCTCGGCTTGAGAAGGGAATAACCCCGGCTGACTCGGCCCGGGCGATCAGGTTAATAACGGCAGCCTCACCTTCCGGCCCCAGTTCCAGGGAGAACTCGTTAACATAAAGTTTGATATGGGCAGCACAGACTTCCTCGCTCATTTCCTGGGAATGGGCACGAATATAGGCATTTGCCCGCTGTGGATCGGCAAAGGCAAAATCAACACTGGCACGAAGCAGGTCATTGACCTCTGCCAGCATCTCAGCCCCAAGTGAACGCTTTGCCACAATGCCCCCCAGTGGAATTGGGTGGCCGGTTTCCCGCTCCCACCAATCCCCCAGATCAAGAAGTTTCGACAAACCTTGCGTTTTGTAGGTAAAGCGCGATTCGTGAATTATAACCCCGGCATCAACGCTACCGTCATTTATAGCCCCCATTATCCGATCAAAGGGAAGATAGACAATATCAGCAAGTGACGGATCAAAAAGCCGCAACAACAAGGCAGCAGTCGTGTACCTGCCTGGCAGGGCAACTCGCTTCCCCTTCAATTGATCCATTGCCTTGAACTTTTTTGAAACCACCAGCGGACCGCAGCCACGGCCGAGGGCTCCACCGGATCTGAGGAGACAATAATCTTCGCGGATAAAACCCAGCAGATGATATGAGACTTTGCTCACATCAAGAGCCTTTTCCAATACCAGGCGATTCAGGGTTTCCACATCCTCCAGCCGCTCTTTAAAAGTGATTCCCTCACTGGAAACACAGCCGTGGGTGAGTGCATGGAAAATAAAGGTATCATTGGGACAGGGGGAATAGCCAAGAGTTAGTGGATGCATCGTGAACACCTCATGGAACAAAGGCAGGGAGCCTCATCTGGGATGAGGAAACAGCGCTTATAGCTCCTCAATAAACTTCAGGATGAATCGTTGCGCTGCCTCCGCGGCTCGGGGGATATCCCACAGGGAAAGATCGCGGTCTTCCACCATATTGCTGATTCCCCGGATCTCTAGACAGTCAATGCCAAAAAGCATGGCCACCTGGGCAACCGCAGCACCCTCCATGTTCTCGCAGATGCCACTATACCGGCTGACCAGTTCGGCTCCCTGGACGGACGTTCCGCTGCAGGTTGAAACCGTAAGAAACTTTCCCTGTTTCATGGGTAACCCTAGTGCGGTGGCCAGGTTCAGCGCTTTACGGGTGGCCTGGAGAGAAAGGGGGAACTCATTGAAATAGGCCTTGCCCCTTCTGGTGATAAGGGGAATGCCTATCAGTTCAAGGGACTGCCAACCATCGGCTGTAAGAACCCCCTCATCGGCATGAATCTCAGACGTTGCAACGGCAAGATCGCCCACTGCCAGTCCACTTTCCGCATAGGCACCCGCACAACCGGTGTTGATAAGAAACTCGGGAGAGGCTTGCTGCAATAGCAATGTAACGGCAGAAGCGGCATTTACCTTGCCCACTCCAGTCACAGCAATAATTACCTGTCTCTGGCCGATGCGGCCTCTGTGGATTTCAGGGAAAATGATAGATTCATCTTGTGCTGCGCCAATAATACGTATCAGCAAGGAAAGTTCCTGCACGGTTGAAGCTGTAACAAAAACGGGCTTCATCAACCCTCCATCCTGAAGCTGCTCCTTGACCTAAACCGCAGAGATAGTAACACAGCCCTGACAACCAATACAACAACTGATAGAATATACAATTCATGTAGCCGCAGGCTGTGCGAAATGCCATATCTGCTCCGCTTCCGGGCCCTCTTTTCCCTTGCATAAGGCCGCTAGTTCTACTATATTCGATTGGTTTCAGCGATAGGTCAAAAGGCTTAATATGCAGAAATGGATAGCCCCGCTCAACATATTTCTCATCTTTATAATCATAGCGGCTTTGGCGCTGATTGCCTCTGACCTGATCTCCTCAAGACTAGCCAAACTACACCCGAAAACTGCAAAAGGAACTGCGGCAACAGCCTCACCCGCGCTGGTGGCGGAAGATCTGATGTCCTACGCACCGATCCTTGAAAAGGGACTGTTCGGCCGCGCTACCCAGGGAAAACTTTCTCCCCTGGCACAACAAACAGCGACCACGACAGCTGCTGCCCCGTCACCTTCTATGGCAGACCTGATCCTGCTCGGGACTGCGGTGGGTTCCTACCGTGAAACCTTTGCCCTGATCCAGAAAGCTGGTAAGGAAGAACGGGTTTTTCGCCTCGGCGACACCGTTTTTGAAACAGGGCCGCTCGTTTCAGTATCCAAGGAATCTGCAGATATTTTGATCAATGGCAAGCGCGTTAAGATACTGTCCCCCTCCGCCGTGGGCACCGATGCTGCCACCCCCCAGCCCAAGCCTGGCACAACAACCGCAAACACGGGACTGGCCGCCCAGGTTGGGGCAGGAAGCTATGTCGTTGACCAGCGAACCCTGAATGCATCCCTTGATAATATCGGCCAGGCCATGACCGATGCCCGGCTTCTGCCAAGCATCAAGGACGGCAAGGTTGAAGGTTTCAGAGCATCAGAAGTTAAACCACAGGGCATCTTTGGCACCATCGGCATTAAAAACGGCGACATCCTGCGCAGCATTAACGATTTCCCCATCGACTCGCCGGAGAAAGCAATACAATCTTTTGCTTCACTGAAGGGGCAAACCCGCATCAAGTTGGATCTGATTCGGGACGGCCAGCCGACCACATTCAATTACGATATTAGATAGAGCAGTGAATGGTGAAATAGTGGTGAATCGTGGAAACCTCAGCAAAGCTTCCATGGATAATCAAGCCCTGGCCACCGTTCCTGGTCCCCCGGTTCTGGAGGCATCAATTGCGTAAATTCATCACTACTTTGACAATGCTCTTCCTGCTCGTTCTGCCGGTTTCTGCCCTGGCCAAAGGAGTTGTCCTCAACTTTACCGATGTGGACATCTCCACCATGGTCAAGTTCATCAGCGATTTGACCGGCAAAAACTTCGTCATGGATGATCGGGTCAAGGGGAAAATTTCCGTATTCTCCCCCGCCAAGCTCACCACCGAGGAGGCCTACAACGTCTTCACTTCGGTATTGGAATTGAAGGGCTTCACGGTTGTCCAGGCGGGGAAAGTGTTGAAAATCATCCCGACCGGAGCAGCCAAACAGTCAGGAATGAATATACTCAGCGGCAAAGAACGGAGTCCGGTAAACGAAGCATATCTGGCACGAATAATCACCCTTGAAAATATATCCAGCCAGGAGGCAATGTCCTTCCTGCAACCATTAATTTCCAAGGATGCCTACATTTCGGCTTTTGGTCCGGGTAACATGCTGCTCTTGGTTGATTCCTCCATCAATATCCAGAAAATTCTCAACATTCTGCACTTGGTGGACACCGATCAGAAAAGGGAGGGAGCTGAGCTGGTTTTTCTGAAAAATGCTTCGGCGGAAAACGCTGCTGCCGTGATCAGGGACTGGTTGGGTGGCAAGGATAAAGGAGGAAGGCCAGCCGGCCAAGCGGCACCGACTGGCGGCAGCACAGTCCTAGCCGATACCCGCCTCAACGCCCTGATCCTTTTCGGCAACAGCAACGATAAACAAGATATCAAGAGATTGATCAACCAGATTGATGTCGCCCCCCCTACAACCAGCAGCAAGGTCAATGTCTACTATCTGGAAAATGCCGACGCTACGGAGATTGCCAAAGTCCTGGATGGGGTGGTGAAGAGGTTCTTCTGCCGCAGCCACGGCACCAGGTCAACCGGGAGCAGCTGCCGCGCCGCAACAATCACCATTCGAAGGGGGAAAAATCACCATCACCCCCGACAAAACAACCAATTCATTAGTCATCATGGCCTCCCCCACCGATTACCAGAACCTGCTCCAGGTGGTCCAGAAGCTGGACCGGCGCAACCGGCAGGTCTTTGTCCAGGCCATGATCGCCGAAGTCTCCCTTGACAGAGCCAAGGAACTCGGCCTGCAATGGGGAATGTTAGGCGTAGCATCGGATGGCAAATATGCAAGCGTAGTTGGACAGTATGACCCTAACAACGTCCTCTCAAGTTTCCTCGCTGCCGCCACCGGTGAGACGCCTAGTGGTTTAGGCAGCCTGTTAAACTTGTCCGGAACGCCAATGAATTTCGCGGTCGTTCTCAGAGCGCTTCAATCCAATGGTGCACTCAACGTACTCTCGACACCTAACATCATGACCTCCGACAACAAAGAAGCAGAGATCTTTGTCGGCGAAAATGTTCCATTCATAACCTCGACCACTGCCTATAATACTGGCGTTGCACAGACATCGAATGTGGAGAGGAAGGACACCGGTATCACGCTCAAAATCAAGCCGATGATCAGCGAAGGCGAGTATGTCAAACTGGACATCTACCAGGAAATCTCGGCAGTTAAAGATGCACTTAACAAAGGTGCGGCCGCTGACATCACCACCACCAAACGCTCGGCCAAGACCTCAGTGGTGGTGAAGAATACCGACACCGTTGTGATAGGCGGACTGATCCAGGACCAGGACCAGGAGACGATCAGCAAAATTCCGTTGCTTGGTGATATTCCTCTACTTGGCTGGCTTTTCAAAGCTAAGAGTATGAAGCGAACGAAGACCAACCTGATGATAATCCTGACTCCTTACATCATCAAGGACTCGGTTGATATGGGAAAAGTGTCGGAAATGCAGAAGAACCGCTTCAGCGAGCAACTCAAGTCGGACAAACCTATTGATTTCGACAAGGAGCTCAAGGTGAAGGTGACGGAATGACCCTGGCCACCGATATGCAAAACATCGCTGACAGGCTCGGCATCCCCTTTCAATCTGAAATAGATGACAGCAAGGTTGAAACGGCTTTGCTGATGCGCCTGCCGCTGGCCTTTGCCCGCAACAACCTGTTGCTGCCATTGCATGAGGAGGATGGCAAAATCTTTGCCGCTGCCGGCGATCCTGCCAATCTGTTGGCCATAGATGAGCTGCAGGGCGTTTTTGCCATGCCGGTGCAGCCCGTGGCAGTGCCGCGCCAGACTGTAATAGATGCCATCAACCGCCTTTACGGCAGGATATCCGGCTCGGCCCAGGATGTGGTGGAAGAACTGGAAGGCGTGGAACTCTCTGCCCTCGCCACCGAATTCAACGAGCCCAAGGACCTCCTCGATCTGACCGATGAGGCGCCGGTGATCCGTCTCCTCAACTCCATTCTTTTCCAGGCGGTCAAGGAAAGAGCCAGCGACATCCATATTGAGCCCTTCGAACGGGAACTGGAGGTCCGGTTCAGGATCGACGGCATCCTCTATAAAATGCTGGAACCGCCAAAGGTGGTACAGGAAGCCCTGATTTCCAGAGTAAAGATCATGTCCGGTCTTAACATCGCCGAAAAAAGGCTCCCCCAGGATGGCAGGCTCAGGGTTATAGTTGCCGGCCGCGATGTTGATATCCGTGTTTCCATCATCCCCACCTTTTTTGGTGAACGGGTGGTGCTGCGGCTTTTAGATAAACAACGGGGGGTTATTTCCCTTTCCAATATCGGACTTTCAGACGCCAATGTCGCCTCCATGGAGCGACTTCTTTCGCGCAGCAGCGGCATCATCCTCGTCACCGGCCCCACCGGCAGCGGAAAGACCACCACTCTCTATGCCGCCTTGAACCGTGTCAACTCGCCGGAGAAAAACATCATCACCATTGAGGATCCGGTGGAATACCAGCTCAAGGGGGTCGGACAGATCCAGGTCAACCCAAAGATCGACCTCACCTTTGCCAATGGCCTGCGTTCTGTGCTCCGCCAGGATCCTGACATCATCATGGTCGGCGAGATCCGCGACGCCGAAACAGCAGAAATAGCCATGCAAGCCAGCCTCACCGGCCACCTGGTGCTTTCCACCCTCCATACCAACGACGCTGCAACAGCCGTCACACGCCTGGTCGACATGGGCATAGAGCCGTTCATGGTGGCTTCTTCCCTGTCGGCAGTCATGGCCCAGCGGCTGGTGCGGGTGATCTGCCCACACTGCCGTGAAGAGTACAAGCCGGAGCGGGAATACGCCGGCATTACCTTGCCACCGGTTCTTTATCGGGGCCGTGGCTGCGATAAATGCTTTAATCTTGGCACCATTGGCCGAATGGGCATTTACGAATTCCTCCTCATTGACTCGGAACTCTGCTCAATGATCATCAAACAGACACCTTCCGGGGTCATCAAGGAATACGCCATCTCCAGAGGGATGCGCACATTGCGTGAAGACGGACTTGCTAAAGCGGCAGCAGGCATCACCACCATCGAGGAGGTACTGCGTGTAACGCAGGAGGATTATGCCGACCTTCCGTTATAGTGCCTTCAAGGCCGGGGGCAACGAAGTCACCGGCTCCATTGAAGCGGCCAATGTCAATGAAGCTAAACAGCGCCTGAAGAAAAGCGGCCTCTATGCTAAACAGATAACAGCGGCAGAAGATGCAGCCGCCGCACAAGACGGCAGCTTTTTCCGTAAAAAGATCGGTCTGCCTGAACTGTCGCTGATGACGCGCAGACTGGCAACGCTGCTCGGAGCCTCGGTACCGGTCTATGAAGCCGTCGCCACCCTCCATGAGCAGGAAGGGCCGGGAGAGATGCGCAAGATGCTCAGTCGGGTCCGCGACCGACTTGCTGAGGGTACCAACCTTGCCAAATCCCTCGGAGCTGAGCCACAAATCTTCAGCGATAGCTACATCGGCATGGTCTCAGCCGGCGAAGCCAGCGGCGCCTTGGAAGTTGTTCTGGAGCGTCTTGCTGAATTCCTGGAAGACCAGAATGCTGTGCGCAGCAAAATAGTCACCTCACTGGCCTACCCCATACTGATGGTGGTGGTAGGTACTGGCGTTATGCTCTTCCTCCTCGCCTTCGTCGTGCCAAAGATCGTCACCGTCTTTGAACAGAGTAAGGCCGCCCTGCCCCTGATCACGGTCATCCTGATCAAGGTCAGCGGCCTTTTGCGCAAGGGGTGGTGGGTGCTGGTCATCCTGGGAGTCCTCGCAGCCGCCGTTCTGAAACGTGCCAGGCGAAACGAAGCCTTCCGCCAGAAAAGAGATCGCCTCCTGCTCAAACTCCCCCTCGCCGGCCCACTTTTGCAACGACTGATTCTCTCCCGCTTTGCAAAGGTGCTCGGGCTCTTGCTCGCCAGCGGTGTTCCTGTCATCAAGGCTATAGAAATAACTGGCGAAGCCATTGTCAACCGGCAATACAGGTTCTTTCTCATGGAAGCAAGCGAGGAGCTGATCCAGGGAGGAAGCCTATCAACGGCACTGAAGCGCAGTCCCCTGTTTCCACCGCTTATGGTGCACATGATTGCCGTCGGCGAAAAAGGGGGAGAGCTGGAAAAGATGTTGATCAAAGCGGGAGGTGCCTTTGAAAAGGAATTCGAAGCTGACATCAGTCGTTCAATGGCCTTATTGGAGCCGCTCTTGATATTAACCATGGGGATCTGCGTCGGGGTGGTGGTGCTGGCAGTGCTATTGCCAATCTTCCAATTGAATCAGATTATTAAATAGGAACACTGAAAATTTTAAAGGAGAAGGTACATGAAAAATAAAATCCAAAACAACCGCGGCTTTACCCTCATTGAAATCATGGTGGTCGTTATGATTCTGGCGGCATTGGCAGCGCTGGTGGCACCCAAAATAATGGGCCGCTCCGATGACGCCAAGATTGCCGATGCCAAGGTGCAGATCAGGAATATCGAGAGTGCCCTGAAGCTCTACAAGCTGGATAACGGCGTCTATCCTGCCACCGAACAGGGGCTTGCGGCACTGATCAGCAAACCGACCACCGGACAGATCCCCAGAAATTACAAGGCCGAGGGTTATCTGGAAAGCAAAAATCTGCCAAAAGACCCTTGGGAAAACGACTATATTTATCTCTCCCCCGGCGAACATGGTGATTACGACCTTTCATCTCTGGGTGCTGACACAGCCAGGGGAGGCGAAGGCAAAAACGCCGATATCAACAGCTGGGATATACACTGAAAGGCAGTTCAAAGTTCGACGTTCTAAGTTCGACGTTAAAACCAGTAAGGCAAACAATGATCGAATTCCATAAGCAACCTCGAACCTCGAACCCCGAACCTCGAACCAGTATTAAAGCCGGTTTTACCCTCATGGAGCTGATGGTAGTAATTGCCATCCTATCCATTGTTGTTGCAGTAGTGCTGCCGCGGCTGCCTTCCACTGAATCCACCAGGCTGCGGGATTCGGCCCGCTCGCTGGCCTCGGCAATAAGGTTTGTCGGCGACCGTGCTGCCACAGCAAAAGAAGGTTACCGCATGCACCTGAATCTCTCCGACAGTACTGTCTGGACACGGAAGTTGACGGCCTCAGGGGAAGAAACAGCTGCGGATGACCCTTTTCTTGGCCGGCGCCTGATCGCCGAAGGAATTGTTATCGAGGATGTCACCATTCCCCAAACGGGAAAGGTGAGCGAAGGAGAGGTGACCATCGGCTTCGGTCCCGGAGGGCTGCAGGATTTCATGATCGTTCACCTGAAAGACAGTAAAAAAGGCCGGTTTACCGTCACCGCTTTTCCCAACAATGGCAAGGTAAAGGTTGAGCAGGGCTACCTGGGAGTCGAGCAGTGAAGGGTTTTACCCTGCTGGAAATAATGATTGCGCTGGCCATCATGGCGGGAGTGATTCTGACTGTGATCACTTCTTTCAATTACCATCTGTCGGTGGTCAGTCGCGACAAGGAAGAAACAATTGCGGTGCTGTTGGCCAGGGCAAAACTTGAAGAGCCTGATTTCCTGGAGCTGCAGAAAAAAGCGGGGAACTTCGGCCCAGGCCACCCCGAAATAACCTGGCAGGCGGAAACGGTGGCTACAGATCTCCCGCTATTGCAGAAAGTGATCTTGACTGTGGGCTGGGGTGAAAAACAGTCTCTCTCTCTGGTTCAATACCATGCAAAGAAGTAATGACGATTCCAAATTGAGCTGCATTGGTAATAAAGGCTTTACACTGCTGGAACTGCTGGTGGCCATGGCACTGCTGGTCATCCTCAGCGGCGCGCTGTACGGCACCTATTTCTCCCTAATGAATGGCCGTGAAGCTGCCGTCTCCGGCATGGAAACAAGGAGGGAGATCCGAACCACGCTGGACATGCTGCGGCGGGAGGTCAGCTCGGTCTACTTCAATACGAACAACAGTACTGATAAGGAAAAGAAGAAATTATATTTTCTGGTGGAGGATCGTGATTTTTTTGGCAAGCCTGCCTCCACCATGAAATTCAGTGCTATCGTGCCACCAAGTCTTGGTTCCACTCCTGTCTCAGACCTGATGGAAATAGCCTATCTGTCCGTTGGCAACGACAACAAGATCTCTCTTAGCCGGCAGGCAAAGGACTTTTACTTCAATAATGAAAGCTATTCGTACCCACAGATGGAAGAGGTGGAAGGCTTTCTGGTGGAATGTTATGATGGCAGCAAATGGGTCAAAAGCTGGGATACAGCTTTGAACAACAAATTACCGAAAGCGGTAAGAATAACTCTGCAGGTCAAGGATGGGAACACGACGGTGGAATACAGCGCTACCGCCGCGCCAAGGATGGTTGGCCAGTGAGAGACGAGCGGGGCTTTGCCCTTGTCCTGACCCTGATCATCACCGCTCTGCTGGTGGCGTTAACCGTTGAATTCGTCGATGAAGTTTACGTGGATACCTCCTTGAGCCACAATTATGTGGCAGCACAACAGGCGAGCATTCTGGCTGCTTCTGGTGTGGAAGGGGGCAAAAGGCTGCTCCAGTATACCCTGTCGCTGCAACAATACACCACTCTGCTTGATCCTTGGGCGCAACCCCTGAAATTTGAAGAAGAGCAGGGGAAAATAGTGATCACTATCGAGGAGGAGAGTGGCAAACTCAACCTGAACTACCTGTTGGCCGAGAACCTCGACGGGAAGCGGCCTTATTACGACATGGCCCTGCGGCTGTTCAAAAAGTTGGAGCTTTCGCCGGAGTTGCTGGATGCCCTGGTCGACTGGCGGGATACCGATGAAGACCCCAATCCGGCCGGCGCTGAATCAAATTACTACGGCAGGCTGAAGCCCCCCTATTCTGCTAAAAACGGCACCCTTGACACCCTCGAAGAATTGAGGTTAGTAAAAGGTTTCGACAGCGCGGCAATTAACAAACTGCGCCCATATGTCACAGTTTACACAGATGAACAGGTATCACAGACGGCAAAGATCAACATCAATACCGCACCAAAAAATTTGATTGCAGCGTTGAGCGATAAAATGACAGATGATCTGGCAACACGAGTGCTCGACCAGCGTAAAACCACTCCTTTCAACAGTGCTGCTGATCTTGCCCGGGTTCCAGGCTTTGAAAACATCGGCATCCCGCTGTCCACAGTCACCACCGCCAAAGGGGCCGTCTATCGCATCCGGTCGGAAGCATTCGTCAGGGAAACGAGCCGTATAGTCGAGGCAGTGGTGCGAATCTCGGGATTAACACCGACAGTTTTATACTGGAGAGAATACTGATGAATCTGCTCATCATTGAACAGAAAAAAAACGAGCTGATCTTCGCCACCTTCCACCGCAAGCGGAGCGAGCTCACCTTTGTGGAAGCAACACGGCACCCGCTTGGCAAGGAAGATTCAATCCCGGTCCTTGTGCAGGACTTTGCCGCCAATAAAAGCGAGGAGCGGAAGGTGGTCCTGGCAATTCCCTCCCAGCAACTGTTTCTGCGTGAGATGGAACTGCCCATCATTGATCGACGCAAAGTTAGAGAACTGCTGCCTCTGGAATTGAAGGGCGAGACTGCCGTCGATACGGACCAACTGGTGTTCGATGCCCTGCCGCTGACAGAGGGGAAGGTACTGGCCATCTGGGCAAAGCGGCATGGCTTGCAGGAAATGATTGCCCTGCTGGCGGAAAAGGGACTGGAGCCCGAGATCGTCACCGCATCGCTTTTCAGCTGGCAAAGCCTTATTCCTGCCGAAGCCGAAACCGGTTCCGTAGCCCTGACCGACGGCGAATCACTGGCTGTTTATGACAATGGCAAACCGCTCTTCTTCCGGGTGCTGGGCAATTCTGATGCCGAAGAAGAAGTGGCAAGAACGGTCACGGCCATGGAGATCGGCAAAGGAATAAAGGTCGAACGAATCTTTTCCCATGGCGGACATTCGCAGTATGCAGACGCGCAGGTCGAAACGTTGAAAAGTTCCTCCACTTCGCCACTGCCCATTGGGGGCGCATTTGCCGAAGCATTTGCCGGTGATGCCGGTGCGGCGCGAGATCTGGCTGGTGCCTATGCAGTAGCCAGGGCTGTCAGTGCCGGTGACATCATCAATCTGCGTAGCGGCGACCTCGCTTATACGGCAGGAGCGGTAAATCTGCGAAAAAAGTTGCGCCTGTCCATGATCCTTGCCGCTACCATTGTGCTGCTGCTCTTTGCTGAAGCTGGACTGCGCTGGTATCTGGTCAAAAAAGACCTGGATTCGCTGGACAAATCAATCAGCAATATCTACCGCCAGGTATTTCCCACCCGCAAAAAGGCAGTCGACGAGGTAGCAGAACTACGTTCCGAGATCAAACGGCTCAGCGGCGGCAAAACTTCCAGCAACACCTTGAGCGTGCTGAAATCCTTGGCGGAAGCGAAGGGAGATGACGTGCTGGGTGTATTCGAGGCCGAAATTGATGGCAATCAGGTCCATATCAGGGGCGATGCCAAATCTTTTCAGTCGGTGACCGATTTCAAGGCTCGTTCGGCAGGCTTCTTATCCAACGCCGAGGTAGGTGAAACCAAATCGAGGCCCGACGGCAGCGTCTCCTTTGTCCTGCGCGGTACAGTCAAGGAGGGAACCCTGTGAAATATCTGAACCTTCTGATGGAAAGCGTAAAAACCATGGACGAAAAGACCCGCCTGCGCTGGGGGATCGCCATTGCCTCCGTCCTGGTGCTTGCAGCGGTGCTTTCTGCCATCAACGGCCAAATATCCCGACTGGAAAAAAAGAGAGCGGCAAAGGAAGTGGATATTACTGAAATGCTCATGCTGAAGGTACGTTTTCAGGAAGCAAACAGTGGTGCCCAAAAACTCTCAAACCGCCTCGCCGCCACCCGCCCTGACGATTCTCCGGCAAAGATCATTGAGGAAACGGGCATCAAGGTGAAAAACACCCAGATCAAAGCGGTAAAAGGAGAAGATCATCCAGATTTTGTGGAGGATGCTGCCGAGGTAAAAATGGAAGGACTGTCGGCCAATGATGCGGTAAACCTCCTCTACAAGCTGGAAAAAGGAGCAAAACCGGTCATTGTGAAGAAATCGCAGATTAAAACCCGTTTCGACGATCCCGCTAAACTGGACTTGACCCTGACCATCGCCCTTGTCAAGGCTTCACAACAAGGTGAACGGTGAAAAGTCGTCTGCTCTATATAGCCGCAGGAATTCCTGTCGCCCTCCTCTGCCTGGCCATACTTACCCTGCTCTTCATTCCCAACCGGGAAATCGAAGGGCTCCTCGTTCGTGCCGTGGCGAGCGAAGGTTACTCCCTGCACAACAAGCGCTTTGGTCTTGCTTTTCCCCTGGGTATCAAAGCGAGCGGCGTGGAAGTAAGTTCCCAAAAGGGGGCGCTGATCAAGCTGGACAAGTTTTCGGCCAGATTGCGCATCCTGCCGCTGTTTCTCGGCAAAATTGCTATCGGTTACCACGGATCCATTGGCAAGGGGGAGCTCCATGGCGAGTTCAGTCCCTCAGGAAAAGGAGCTGTGATCCTTGAGGCGTCGGATATCAGGCTGGAAGACATTCCATTTTTTCAGACCGTGGCTGGCGCCCAGATCAAGGGAGAATTGCGGACAAAGGGCACCATCAAAGGCAGACAGGCTGCCGCATCCGGTGAACTGCAGCTGGCCGTCAGGGATGCCCATTTGCAGGGAGTGAAGATCGGCGGCATGCCCCTCCCCGATGCCGCTTATAAAACCGTGCAAGGGATGTTGAAAATAGGTGGCGGCAAAGCCACTTTGCAGAGCCTAACCTTTGATGGCGACGGCCTCTACACCCGTCTGAAAGGGGACATGCCCCTCGCTAACCCACTCAACGCGGCCCCACTCAATCTCACCCTCGAACTGATGCCGCGGGCCGACTTTCTCGAAAAGCAGAAATTCGTCTTTCTATTGCTCCTCAAATACCAGACTTCTCCCGGTCACTATCAAATGCCGGTGCGGGGGACCCTCGGCAAGCCATCTCTCATGTGATTGGCCAGCATCAATGGCAGAGCAACAGGGAAAACATCAGGTACTTCTCAAATAAAAGGCCCGACAGAAAAATTCTGCCGGGCCTTTTATTTTATCAATACTCTACAACTACTTTCGCCGACTCTTCATGCCCAATGCCTTGAAGTCCAGGATAGTCTCCTCACTGTGGCAGACATCGCACTGGAGCGACTCCGACTTTGGCGCCACCTGATGATTAACGCTGGAAAGGGTGGAGTCCGGTACACCCTTCCATTCGCCGCTGTAAGTTTGCTTCGCTTCGACCATCCCCTTTATCGCAGCGGCGGCAACGTCGCCACTGGCAGCATAAACGGCAGATTTAATCAAAACTGGTTTATCGTTGCTGCTGTCGGCGATCAATGTAAAGCGGGTTCTTTTCCAGGGGTAGACCTTGGATTTTCGGTCCCTCTTACCCCCGGCCGGCTCGCCATTGGCCTGCATGGTACCGTTCCACCACAGGTATTCGGGCCTGATATTGTTTGCAGTTTTGGAAGCGGGCACAAAAAGTCCTGTTTTAGTATCCAGCACCGGCTTGGTCCAGTCACTTTCAACCAGGGTCGGCATCTTTGGGTCCCTGGCAATGGCCGGTATATGACAGGTCTGGCAGGCAATTCGAGCCACATGTCGATTTAGATAATCTGCCTTTTCTCCCTTGTGCGGAGTAAGGGTATGGCAGTTATCGCAGGCGACTTTCATGTCGCCCATTTCCTGGCCCTTGAGGTCGCCACCACCGGCGATTTTGTGCTGCTTGGTTGTATGACACTCGGTGCAGTTCATCCCCATGGAGAGATGAACATCGGTGTCCGCTGTGGGCACCACGCCATCCTGGTAATTGAGGCCGCCGGCAGCCATGGCATGGCAACGGAGACACATTTCTGCCGTCGGCTTTTGCACATTTCGCACTACTTTCAGGATATCTATGCCTGGAGCCGGCACCAGTCTGTAGCTCGCCTCATTGATTCGATGCACCTTCCCCTTTTGCTTGATCACTTGCTTCTCGATGGTTCGCTCGTAGCCTGGGCCATGGCAGATGAGACAATCAATGTTCTCATAATCAGAATCAGCCATGTCGGCTGTTTGCTTGGGCTTGGCACCCAGGCCGGCATGACAGCGCCCGCAACCGTCAGGCTGTGGCACTTTGACTTTCCCGGAAGGTTGAACCAGGGTCAGCCAGTTATGCCCTGCAACTGTATTGGCTGCCGGCGAAAAACTGGTTAGTAGGCCGGCTGTCTTCCCCTTCTCCCAACCTTCGATCAGCTGAGGTTCCCCTTGCAATTGATAATGAAGGGTTGCGGCCATCTCTTTTCCCAATGTGTCATGACATTCCAGGCAAGTCTTGGTACCTTCATATTTTTCGATCTCTGCATGCATGGATTCCGCTGCAGACCCTGTTGCAGCAGAAAATAGGACCGCTGCAAGAACCGACAGCATCAGCTGCGGCATCTGCCGCTTACGCCATGTCACTGAGGGAGTTCCGTCACTTGGAGCCCAAAATTGCATCTTTCCCCCCTTGGCCTCACATCTCGCTTGTCTGCTATATGTGATTTTTAGCATATTTGTAATGTGATATTTGACCGTTAAAGCTTTCGCTCGCCACACGATATGCTCATATGCACGGTCCATACCCGCACTAGTGGGTGGAACTTAACAACCGATTAACCCTCTCCACAACTGGTGGATGGGAATAGTAGAACTTGGCGTACAGGGGATGGGGATGAAGGTTGCCCAGGTTTTCCCGGTTCAGTTTAACGAGAGCCGATGCCAAGGCTGCAGGATTTTGTGTCAGTTCCTTTGAAAAGCGGTCGGCTTCCCATTCGTGACGGCGGGACAGCCAGCTGGAAACGGCTGTAAACGGAAACATGGCCATGGCGCTGATAAAGCTGAGGACCACCAGTTGGCCCGAAAATGACAACTGCTCCAGACCCACTACCTGGGGCAGTCCTCCCCACTGAAGCAGGCGGAAAGTCAGATAGAGCGCCAGTAAGGCCCCTATTTCCGTCATAAGCAGACGTTTCCACACATGTCCTTTTTTCCAGTGTCCTACCTCATGGGCGAGGATGGCCAGTATCTCCTGCCTGCTCATCTGCTCCAGAAGCGTATCGTAAAGCACAATGCGCTTTACCCTGCCGATGCCCGTGAAATAGGCATTGGAATGGCGGCTGCGTCGTGAAGCATCCATCTGCTGGACCCGACTCACATGAAGCCCTGCTTTTTCCATAAGGCTGCGGATATCCTGTTCAAGTTCCACATCCTTTACCGGCTCAAACTTATGGAACAGGGGTTCGATAATGTAAGGAGAGATATACATGAAGAAAATGGAAATGGCGGCAAAAAAGCCCCAGACCCACAGCCACCAGGATTGAGGGCTCCATTGCACCAGAGCAAAGGCGCCGGAAATCATCAGTGCGAGAATTACCGTAGAGACAGCCGTGGACTTGAGCAGATCGGAAAGCCAGAGGCGTGGCGTGGTGGTGTTGAAGCCAAATCGGTTTTCCAACTGAAAAGTGCCGTAAATGCTGAAAGGGATATTGAGCACCACCTGCACGATGGTCAGGATGACGAAAAACAATATCCCGTTCAAGACAAATGAATTACTGAGGGAGGCAACCCAGCGATCATAAAAAGATATCAGGCCGCCAAAGAGAAATAGCAGGAGAAGAATATTGTCGAAAACCGACTCGACCAGACCGAGTCGGCTCTGTTGGAGAGTATATGCTGACGTTTTGGTCAAGGTTTCCACATCAATGTCATTTTCAAAACCGGGCGGGATTTCGGAGCCATGTTTTTTCAGGTGCTGGAGATTGAGAAAACGAAGAAAATATCCGGCAGCAGCAATCAGCAGGTAACAGATAAGGGCGGTGAGGGTCATGGTCGTCCATAGGGGAAGCTTGATTGAGGGTCTGTTATCTACCCATGACAGCGGCAAATCGGTGGTTTCGGTCATTGAGGCGAGTGGTATCTACCCTTTGATCCGGCAGGTTCGATGCAACATTGGCTACCCGATCACTGGTTGCAGGGTGGGTTTTCATAATTCCTTTCTCGGAGCCTTTGTTCCGGGAAATCAACCGCTCAAGATAAGCCTTGAGGAAACGGGGATCATACCCTGTCGCGGCAAGATATTTCATTGACGCCAGATCGGCAGCATGTTCCTGGGTCCGGCCGTAACCGTTGACGACAATGGTCTTGAAGACGTCGTTTATTGATCCTTCAAAAAGACCCACCAGCTTGTTCACATCCTGAGAGCCATAATTTCTGGCCGCTTCAGTGCCGACTACCGTCAACGTTTCGGTCCATCGGGACTGGGAAATGGCACTGATGCCGTCGCGGTGGTTGATGTGGCCAACTTCATGGGCCAGCACAGCCGCCAGTTCATCCTCGTTCTTGACCGAGTCCAACATGCCGCGGGTAATGAAGATTATTCCGCCGGGACAGGCGAAGGCATTCATTTCGTTACTGTTCAGGACGGCAAAATGGTAGCCGCCATGGGTGAATGGTTGTTCGGAGTGGATTGCCACAGCTTGACCAACCAGATTGACATAGTCAGTCAGCTTTCTGTTATCAACCAGTTTGTATGAGGTAAGAATCTTGGCCGCCACGGCACGGCCGACGTAATATTCCTCTTCTTCACTGATGGGTCTTGCAGCCTTGACTGTCGATGAAAGCGAGCGGGAGATCATGCCGATCTGATCAGGAGTCAGGTTTTCAAGCCTGCAGGCGGGCAGAAGCAGAGAACCAGCCAGGGCAATATGGAGCAGTTTCCTGGTCATGGCTCTTTCAAGCCTCCATTTTTCAGGAATTCATCGAGATTTTCACTGCTGACCTTGAAGCCTTCGATGGTGTCCACGGCATGGAAATCCACCTCTGGATGTTCCCCCTTGTAGGAAGCCTCCACCTGCGGATTAAAGCCCTTGCCGGCCAAGGAGACCTCGTCACTGGAAGCAGTCTGCCCTGTACCGTTAATCGTGCCCAACTTAAAGGTCTTCTTTTGAATGGCACTTTTATGGACACAGCCACTGACACCCTTGAAAGTGACCTTGTACCAGTCGCCACTTTTGCCGGTAAGGGTTACCAAGTCATTATAGCGAAGCTTGGCCTTCACCGGGGCGAGGAACCGGCACTGGTCCCTGACCGCGTTCTCCTTGACGATGACCCGCGCCGTATCGGCAGCCATGGCCCATGCGCAGGATTGCAGGAAGATGATTCCTGTTATGACAGCTCTAAAGATTTTCATTTGTCAGTCATTTTTATCACATTCCAGTCATTAGTCAACGGTGGATTTGTCTGCAGGTCGTTGCACCAGTTTAGATAGTAAGCTGCAGGCCCGTCACCCGGATAGGTCTCAAGAAAGGAGCCGAAGAGGTTAATGGCTGTCTGCCAATTCCCTTGTCTGAATATCTCATAGGCCTCCTGATATGCTGCGACAAATGCTTTCACCTCGGCTTCAGGCCGATCAACTGCAACCATCAGTTCATGGATCCTGATCGGCTGGGACTTCCCCTTGACCTCAATCAGTCCCAGCTCTCTGGAGATAAAGGCATCCCCGGTGCGACTGAAAGCATCTTCACTGACCATGATCCTGGTCTTGAAATGCTTGTTGGCAGATTCCAACCGGGAAGCAAGGTTGACCGTATCACCGATGACGGTAAAATCGAAGAGCCGGTCGCTGCCCAGGTTGCCTACAATGGCATCCCCTGCGTTGATCCCGATCCGGATCGAGATTTCCGTCAACCCTTCCGCCACCAGGCTGCGATTCACTTCAGCCAGGGCTTCCTGGCACTCCACTGCGGCACGGCAGGCATTCAGCTCATCCTCGTCGGTGCCGAGCGGTGCTCCCCAGAAGGCCATGATGCAGTCACCGATATACTTGTCGATGACGCCATGGTTGCGGATGATGACCTCGCTTAAAGCATTGAGTGCCCTGTGGAGAATTTTCGCTGTATCCTCCGCCGGCAGTTTTTCGGCAATGGTGGTAAATCCTGCTATATCGGCAAAGAACACCGACACTCTCCGGCGCTGGCCGCCCGGTTTGATCAGATCGGGATTTTGCAACAGGTAATCGACGAGGGTCTCGTCCATATATTGGGCAAAGGCGCGACGGACAAAGCGTCGTTCCTTTCCTTCCGTGGCATAACTGTATGCAACCGAAGCAATCATGGCAACGACCAGGGCCGTCGCCGAGGGCATCACCTGCAGATAGACACCATTCTTAAAAAGGAGTGCGGCAAGGCCCAGGACAATGGTCGCCGCTACCCCAAAAAAAGAGACATTGGTAACAAAGTTATGGTGGGTGAGGACGAAAAGGCAGATCGAAACAGAGATGAGCAAAATGAGAATGATCGATACAGAAACAGGCAACTGTCTGATGAAGTGCCGGTGCAGAAGGTTATCCAAGGCGGTGGCATGGACCATTACCCCCGTTGAAATAGCGGTAATGGGAGTGGGTTTCAGGTCATACAGCCCAGCAGCCGTGAGACCGATAAAAACCTTTTTCCCCTTGAAAAACTCCCGGGAAAGGGCAGGACTCTTGCCGGCGTCGCTGTCTAAAGATGCCTTGAAAATATCGGCTGCCGAAATAATGGTAAACGGCTCCGGGCTTGAATAAAAGCGCAGCAGCAGCGAATCGTCCATCAGCGGCAACGGCTTTTTGGCGGTGACCAATTCACCCCCTTGCACTGCAATATTTCCCTGCTTGAGCAGATAGGCGACCACGAAATTGGGAATGGTCTGATCACGGAATTTGAAAGTGAGCGGCACCCGGCGATAGGTACCGTCCACATCAGGTTTCATGGCGACGTTTCCTGCGCCACGGGCGGCGGAACGAATCTTGTCGATATTAATGATGGCCGATTGGTAGAAGAGGCGGGTGGACAAAAACGTCTCGCCATGGAGTTCCCTTTCATAAACTCCAGCTCCTCTGGTCCCATCTGTCGGTCACCACCCACAAGAAATATTGGCAGGAAGACATTTCCGGCCTTCTTCAGTGCTTCGGCCAAAAGAAGGTCGTCCTCTTCACCATAGGAAGACGGTTCAGTGAAGATGATATCCACCAGGACTCCGTCCGCCTGGGACAGGTAATCCAGAAGAGGCGCGTACATTTGCCGGGGCCAGGGCCAGTTGATGTTCTCGCTGCTCAAGGCATCGATGCTCCGCTGGTCGATTTTGACGATGACGATATCGCCGGCGCTTTTTGCAGGATTCAGGTTTCGGGAAAGCAGGTCAAAAAACTTGTATTCAAAGGTGGTAAAAAGTCCGGATAGGAAAAGCCCCAGGGACAAGCAAAAGGTAACAAGGGCCAGAACAGCCATTCTTCTCAACCGGGATCCGCTGATGTTCATATTTCTTTACCCCCTGGACAGTACCACAAACTAAAAAGCCCCCTGCACCGAGGGGGCTTCTTGATTACAAATGATGTAATTCTATTTTATGGTAGCCTCTTCCACAATAACCTCATAGCGGTAGCCGCCGCCGAAATTCTTGTCGGCTCTAAGGGTTCCATTGACAACCACAATGTCACCTACTTTTGGCAGATCCTGTGAGGTGACCACCAGGTTGTTGGTCATCTCTTTAGGATCGCCGCTGCCATCCTGCACATGGATCCAGTTTTTATCCATGATTCCTACAGAGACCTTGACGACCTTGCCCTTCACTGAAATCTCTTTGCCATCCAGACTGGCCTTCGCAGTGTACAGCTCTTCAACAGTATGGGCACTATTGCCGGTTGCCTTTTCTACCTTGATCGGCTCGGAAACAGCAGTTATTACCCCTGCACTGCCGACCGATGCCTTTCCTGCCATTTCGCCGTCACTTTCACCACCAATTTTTTTCTCTGGCGCGTTGCAGAAAAATATCTTCTCAAAGGTGCGACCCAATGTCTTGCTCTTGAAATTTCTCATTTCACTGCCGCCGTAAAAAACCAACTCCTGACCAATCACCACTTTCGTCTCCGGCATGGCCACCCAGGTCTTTTTGCCGTCCTTTTCCAGCAGGGCATAAGTATAAGCGCCGCCGGCCATACTTTCGACCACCTTGCCGGAAATTTCCGGATTGTTAGCCCGATACAACTTCTCCTCAGCTTCCCGCTCCTTACGCGCCAGTTCCTTATCCTTTTCGGATAAGGGAGCGGGAGCAGATAAATTTTCTGTGGAACTGGGAGAAGCTAACTTACGTTTGCCAGAAGCAAAACTCGGATTTGCAGAAGATGAACCGGCACAGGCAATAATTAGGACAAGGCCAATTAAATAAGTGATAATTTTTGTTCCAGTTTTCATTGGTGTAACCTCGTGTTTTAGAATTTGATTTTGCTCAAAAGCTTAAAAATAATACATTTCTTGTTGGAAAAATTCAAGACATAAGCACTTGATTGTACTTTTCCATTAAATTGGTAGGATTTAATGTACTGCAAATCAAACCCAAAGAAAAGGACTAAACACCGATGGGCCACCTTCTGATCGGCTTTGTTGGAGGACTGCTCGCCTTCCCGCACTGTCTTGGCATGTGCGGAGGTTTCATGGTCCATCTGGCAGGCAGCAACGGCAGAAAGTGGACAATGCTGACCCAGTTGGCCTGGCTGACAGGAAAGCTCTTCACCTACACCTTTTGCGGGGCAGTGGCCGGCTACGCTGGAGCAAGGGCCGCAGTTTTCCTGCAGCATACTTATCTGCAGAACCTCTTCAGTTACCTTGCCGGTGGCCTGATACTCCTGGCGGGCCTGAACCTGTTGGGGCTTTTACCGGTAAAAGGTGCCGGTGGGCTTGCCAACGATGGCCTTTTGGCCGGCCTTTGCCGCCCATTAATAAAGACACCCTCACCTGGCGGGGCACTGGTATTTGGCATAGTCACCGGCTTCCTCCCCTGCCCCATCGTCATCGGCTTCCTTGCCTATGCCATGCAATCTGGTTCCGTCAGCACCGGCATGGCCACCATGGCTGCCATGGGCTTGGGAACAATGTTGCCATTGGCAGCATTGGGAGGAGCAAGCAGCCTGGTCGGCAGCCATTTAAAAAGCTGGGGGGCAAGAGCTGGTGGCATCATCCTCGTTCTTTTGGGATTGGCCACGGTCCTGAGGGGTACGGAGCTCTTCCATAGCCTGCTCGGCTGCAAAACCCAGCCGGCATTTGTGCAGGCTTCAGAAAATAAAGGCAGCAAAGGCTGCTGCCCAGGAAAGCCCCATGACATCAGTAGCGGCAACTGAGCGGTCTCGCTCGGCTTGCGCCCATTGTGGCCTGCCAATCCGGCCTTCTGCCGGTGAGAGGGGCAGGCCTGCCTTCTGTTGCCACGCCTGCCAGCTCATTGCCAGGATTGTCGGCAACCGGGAAGAAGGCGAGCACGCCTGGAATCTGCTGCGACTGGGATTGGGGGCGTTGTTGGCCATGAACATAATGATGCTTTCCCTGCTCCTTTATTCAGGGACGGTGGAAACAGAGACTATTCCGGTATTTCGTTGGGTGATGCTTGGCTTGGCCACTCCGGCCCTAGTCATCCTGCTTTATCCGCTCATGGTCGACGCCATCCAGCAATGCCTGCACAGGAAACCGGGGCTGGACTTGCTCATTGCCGGTGGCTCCATAACCTCCTTTACCGTCAGCACCTTTAATACCTTTAGTAACAAGGGAGAGGTCTTTTTTGATACGGCGATCATGCTGCCGGTGCTGGTTACTTTCGGCAAAATGATTGAAGCGACAGCGAAAAGAAGGGCAACCGGGCTGCTCCAGGCGCTGGAATCACTTCTGCCGACAACTGCGATGAGAGTTACCGACGGCAAAGCCGCGGAAGTTCCAATAGAGCAGCTGCAGCCTGGCGACATGCTGCGAATTCGCCCAGGTGAAAGGATTGCCGTTGACGGCCTGATCCGGGAAGGAACCACCATCATCGAGGAGGCGGCTTTCACCGGCGAAGCCTTACCCCAGCCACATGGCCCGGGGGACAGGGTCTTGGCCGGCACCGTCAACGGACCAGGGAGCCTGCTGGTGGAGACGGAAAAGGCAGGCAAGAAAGTTCTGCTGCAGCGTATCATCACCATGATCCATGCTGCCTGGGAAAAGCCATCGCCGGCAGAGCGCATCGCCGAGCGGGCGGCAAATTTGTTCACTCCCGCGGTGGTGCTGGTCGCACTGGCTTCTCTGATCACCTGGACATTGACGGGCAATCCGCTGCAGGGTTGCCTCAGTGCCTTATCAGTTCTCGTTGTCGCCTGCCCGTGCACCATCGGCATCGCCACCCCCCTGGCAACCTCCTTGGCCATCGCCAGGGCCGCCACCGCCGGCATTGTCGTCCGTGGCGGAGATACCATGGAGCAGCTCGGAAAGACAGATTGTATCTTTTTCGACAAAACCGGCACCCTGACCGCAAACCGGGCAATTTTGCAGGAGATAGTTGTCTTCGATGCAGAGGTGGAGGAAGAAAACTTGCTTACCCTCCTTGCCACCCTTGAGTCCGCAGTGAACCTGCTCCTCGCCCGGAGCCATGAGTTGCCGAGGCTCTAAAAAAACGAAGACTGGTGTTTCGGCTCACTAGCCGAAGTGGCCATAAGTCCCGGCCTCGGCATCAGTGGTGTGGTAAACTTAAATGGCATAAGCAGAAGGGTAACAGCAGGGACACCTTTATTTGTCGCCGCTGACCTTAGCTTGCCTGTTGGCAGCGGGGCGTTTACGGCAGTCGATGTGGCCTGGGATGGAGAAGTCAAGGGTCGGGTCCTGCTTGCTGACACGGTT
Source organism: uncultured delta proteobacterium (assembly GCA_963780945.1). Lineage (GTDB taxonomy): Bacteria > Desulfobacterota > Desulfuromonadia > Geobacterales > Geobacteraceae > Geotalea. Next base: position 33,194 of record CAWAFF010000100.1, read on the forward strand.
CGTTCCGATGCCGCGTTGGCGGTGCTGGCTCTGGAAAGACAGCAGATCGGGTGCGTGCTGCTTTCCGGCGACCAGCACGAACCCACGGCGGCCATTGCCGGACTGACAGGTATCAGCGAGACCCTTGCCCCGCGAAACCCGGCCGAAAAGTTTGAGGCTGTGACAGCGGCCATTGCCGCCGGAAAGAATGTCACCATGATCGGGGACGGAGTCAACGACGCAGCCGCTCTTGCCGCCGCCCATGTGGGGATTGCCATCGGCAGCGGCTTGGAACTGGTCCGCCAGGCCGGCAATGTGGTCATACTGTCGGACCGTCTTATGCAGGTCCCCTGGCTGATCAGCCTCAGCAGGCAGACCAGAAGGATCATCGGCCAGAACTTTGCCTGGAGCTTCGCCTATAATGCAATAGCACTGGTCGCGGCAGCAGTGGGGTTGCTGCACCCGCTCCTGGCGGCAATCGCCATGGTTGCCTCCAGTCTTACTGTGCTTGCCAATTCGCTACGCATCACCAGATTTCGAGCCTATGAAAAAGAGAGGTACTACACATGTCTGAGGAGAGGGTATTTGTCGTCGGCTCTGGCCCGAACGGTCTGGCTGCGGCGATTGTGATGGCCCAGTCAGGATTTAAAGTCACCATTCTCGAAGCAGATGAAAAGGTTGGCGGCGGCACCCGCAGTGCGGAGCTTACGTTGCCCGGCTTCATCCACGACATATGTTCGGCGATCCATCCCCTGGGAGCCTCTTCCCCATTTTTCGCCTCCCTGCCGTTGGCCGACCATGGCTTGCAATGGATCTACCCACCGGCAGCCCTGGCACATCCCCTTGACGACGGCACGGCTGTCATCCTGCAGAAAGAACTGTTTCATACGGTGGAGAGCCTGGATTTTCCGGACCGGCGCCCCTACCTTGAGCTGATGAAGCCGCTTGTGGATGGCTGGGAAGACATGGCGCCTCAATTGCTGGCGCCGCTGAGTTTCCCCCTGCATCCCATACTCATGGCCCGTTTCGGCGTTCATGGCCTCAGGTCTGCCCAGGGCCTTGCCCGCAGCCTCTTCCAAGGGTCTCGGGCTCAAGCCCTCTTTGCCGGCATGTCCGCCCATTCCTTTCTTCCTTTGAATAAAGCCGGCTCGGCAGCATTCGGCCTCGTGCTTGGCGCCCTTGGCCACGTGGCAGGCTGGCCCGTAGCCGCCGGTGGCTCTGGACGTATTGCCGAAGCCCTGGCCGGCTATTTCCTGTCTCTGGGAGGGGAAATATTACCGGCAAACGGGTCAGCAGTGTCAATGACCTTCCTGCCGCCTCCTTGATCTTCCTTGACGTGACTCCCCGTCAGGTGCTGCAATTGGCACGGCAGCGATTCGAGCAGCAACTATCGTCAACACCTGAAAATTACCGGTATGGGCCAGGTGTGTTCAAAGTGGATCTCGGGCACTGGAGGGGCCGATACCCTCGCGCAAGCGGCGGAATGCCTGCAGGCGGCGAACCGTTAATTTGGGCGGATCTATGGAGGAGATTGCCGCGGCAGAAAAGGAAGTCTCACAGGGCCGCCACCCGGAAAAACCCTTCGTACTGGTCGCCCAGCAGAGCCTGTTCGATCCAGGCAGGGCGCCGGCAGGCAAACAGGTGGGGTGGGCATACTGCCATGTGCCGAACGGCTCCAGACTTGATATGACGGAAAGGATTGAGCGTCAGGTGGAGCGCTTCGCCCCGGGATTCAGAGAGCTCATCATCCAGCGAAAAACAAGGGATACTGCGGCACTCCAGGCCTACAATGAAAACTGCGTCGGCGGAGATATCAACGGCGGGTTGCAGGACCTGCGACAGATGTTCGTTCGCCCCATAGCCGGGCTTCATCCCTATGCAACTTCCGACGAAAAGATCTTTATCTGTTCGGCCTCCACTCCTCCCGGAGGAGGTGTCCACGGCATGGCAGGCTTCCATGCCGCCCGGTTGGCCCTGGAGAGAAAATAGCAGCTGCAATTTCCATGGACCAGATGGTGCGGCAGATTCAAAGCAGCTCAATTTCAAATCCACCGTGAGCCACCTGGTCTCATGGCATGAGCGCCAATGAAATATCTTGCACTGGCAACAGATTATGATGGAACGCTCGCCAGTAACGGCCGCATAGAGCCTGCCCCACTCGCTGCAATCCAGCGTTTGCGGCAGGAAGGCGTGAAGCTGATTCTGGTCACGGGCCGGCACCTCCTCGACCTGCTGAATATCTTCCCACAGCTGGAAGTTTTTCACCGGGTGGTAGCTGGAACCGGGGCACTGCTCTACCGGCCAGGACGTGAAGAGATTACTCGGCATGCCTCCGGTAAACTTTATGCGCCGTCTTTCTGAAGAGCGATCTGCTTCTCGCTGGGAAGAGTGGTAGTTGCCACTGAGTTGCCCCATCTGGAGCTCGTTACCTCTCTCATCGCGGAAATGGGGCTGAACCTTCGCGTCATCCTCAATAAAGGGGCTGATGCGCTGGTCCTTGCCACCGGGGTGCACAAGGGGAGCGGCCTGCTGGCTGCGCTCCATGAGCTAAATATTGCAGCAGAGTCAACTTTAGCTGTCGGTGATGCGGAGAACGATCTTGATTTCCTGGAAGTCTGCGGCTATTCGGCAGCAGTGGCCAATGCGCTCCCGACATTGAAGAAAAGAGTGGATCTGGTAACGGAGAAAGAAAGCGGGGCGGGGGTAATGGAGGTGATAGAACGGCTAAATGAGGGACTATAGCAAATCGCTGAAACTACTGCAGCCGCTCTCTCCCTGCTGCCTTTTAAGCGTCGCGCCCGAATATGTCCGAGCATCTATGCGGTGAACGGACCTTTGAAATAGGCTATTACTGAACGGCTCAGCTGACGACATATGCAGCGGACCCGGTGGCGATCAGAAGATCTGCCTCGTTTTTGAGCTCCATTCGAACTGAAGCGATCCGCCCTCCCAGGCGCATGACTGTGGCACTGGCGTGGAAACTGCGGCCAACACCTTGATTCAGGAAATCCACCCGCAAATCGATTGTTCCAACACGGCCGAATCTCTGCATAACCTGCTCGGCTGTTTCATTGGCATGTTTTCCCGCCACCGCCACGGCAACGGCGAACCCGCCCACCGTATCCAACGCCGTCGCAATCGCCCCACCATGGAGCCGGTTATGCAGATAACTGCCCACCAGCTCAGGGCGCATGTCAAAGGCCAGCCGGGGCGATCCAGGATCAAAGGACTCGACCCGTAAGCCGATGACCACATTAAAAGGAAAACGATTCTCGGTAACGTCCCGAAGCATTGCTTCAAGACTGGCCTGCTCCTCGGCAGAGCGGCGAAGAGGTGCAATCGAATTATTCATGGGAATATTCTCCGGGATGGCTGCAATGGTACTGTCAGCTACGGCATACCTATGCATTTATCAAAGTATTGTTCTTGCGGACGGGCCATTTTCGCGCCCTTAAAGGAAGAAGTACAATCTTCATCTCGCGTTGGCCTGCGAATATCCCCATTCTATAACACGAAATACCACCACCTACAATGAAATGCTCTCTTGTTTGCTAATCGCAAAATCTTGGCAGGCCAGCACATTACAATTGACAAAATAAGAATTTTACAAATAATAGGTTTTAATATTTTTATTACAATCCCCAGAGGATACCATCACAATGAACTTCATGCGGCCCTGCCTCACCTTTATCCTGGCAACAAGTTTTATCCTTCCCCAAACAGCCTCGGCGGTACAGTACAAGCTCACCAACTTTTATTACATGGGAGCCTATGGGTGGGCCCAGGCCAGAAAAATCAACGACAACAGAGTGGTCATGGGCTACAGCAAAGCGGTTAATGCACCGTTTGTCCACGACGGCAAGAATGGCACAATCAAGACCCTCGGCCAATTCCCCAATGCAGCCGCTACCGAAGGCATCGGGTTGAACAACAATGGCCATATCGTCGGTAGTGCTTTAGTAATCGGCAATAGCGGCTATCCAAACGCCTTTGTCTTCGACGGGACTACCTACCGTGATCTGGGACCCGGTTCAGCCCGGGCCATTAATGATAATGGTGATATCGTTCTGGCCGGTTCTGCCACAGACTTAACCCCACCAGGAAGCGGTATCCTGCTGCAAGGTGAAACAAGAACGCCTCTCGGCACCCTCGGCGGAACGACTTCTACCCCCAATGACATCAACAATGCTGGTGTCATAGTTGGCAAGGCCAATATGGCCGGGGATGCGTATGCCCATGCCTTCGTCTACCAAAATGGGACAATGACCGACCTGGGCACCCTCGGTGGCAACGACAGCACCGCATATGCGCTGAACGAGCAGGGACAAATCGTCGGCTCTGCTTCAACGACGGATGGTCAGAGCCACGCTTTCCTTTACGATGGCAACACCATGAAGGATCTGGGAACTCTGGGAGGCTCGTTCAGCACCGCTAGTGGCATCAACGAAAGGGGGCAGATTGTAGGAGCGGCTCATGATGAAACAAATTCCTTACCGATTGGTTTTATCTACGAAAATGGAGTAATGACGGATCTTAATTCGCTCATCATTAACAAGGAAAACAATCCTCCGTTCAGCGCCCCACTCGGCATCAACAATCTGGGCCAGATCGTCGGCTATGCTGTCGCTGGATACACTCCCTCAGGCTATGGATTGGCTCCAGCCCTCCTCCTGACACCCGTTACGCCTCCAGTGAGCTCTGTTCAGGTAAATGGTCTTTCTGCAACGATCACAGCAACGGACAGCGATTTCGGAGTCAAAGAAATCCATTACAGCATAAATGGTGGTGAGGAGGTCGTGGTGACCGGTGAGACCGTCACATTTCAGCCTCCCCTTGGGACCTCGTCTCTTACCTACTATGCCATTGACCAGGAGGATAACAAAGAGGAGCTCAAACTAATCAGCCTCTATATGGATAATCAACCGCCGGTCACAACCTCAACCATTACCGGGACACTTGGCAACAACAATTGGTATACAAGTGCCGTCAGCATTGTTCTCCAAGCAATGGACAACGTGGCAGTCGCCGGCATTCATTACGCCGTTGACGGAGTAAAGAGCTACACTGGTTTCGACCAAATAGCACAGCCTGTTGCCGCAGATGGTAACCATACCATCGATTTTTATGCCGTTGATACTACAGGGAACACCGAAAAACTGAACACCATCAACATTTCAGTCGATGCCACCGCTCCCCAGACCCAGGCCTCCTTTTCCGGCACCACCGGCAACAATGGCTGGTACCGGTCGGCGGTCCAGATGTCAGTGACTGGAACCGATGCTACGTCGGGTGTTGCAAAAACCGAGTGCAGCTTTGACGGAATGTCCTGGACCAGCTACTCTGCACCTATTGACATCACTACGGATGGAGTGACAACTATCACTTGTCGCTCCGTTGACGAAGCAGGCAATAGCGGGGCACCGATCACCGGCATAATATCCATCGACACCATGGCCCCATTGGTAAGCACCATCGTGCCGGCCAATGGTTCCAAGGGAGTTGCGCTCGCCTCTGATGTTTCCGTCGCCTTCAATGAAAATATCGAACCAGGTAGTGCTTTTTCCAACATTGCCCTTAGCAGTAATTCATCCGATATACCTGTAACAAAAACTATCTCCGGCAATGTTATGACCATCAGACCCAGTGTCCCGATGGTTAAGAATTCTCGCTACAATATCAGAATCCCAGCCAACGGGATCAGTGACCTTGCCGGAAACGGTACGACAGTAGATTACGCTTTCAGCTTTGCAAGCGGTTCCAAGTGACGCTGGGAAATCGGTGGTAGTGTTACAGAAAACAGCATAGGCGGGGACCATCGGGCTGAAACATGATCAACAGAACATGTTTCAGCCTGACTTCTTTATCGGCCATTTCCCCAGGGACCGCACATACAGCAACAGATACCAACGATGTTTAGGTGGCACCACCCGCTCCAGAACAGGCTCGTGGCCGATGCCGAGCAGCATGGCACGCAGCAGATCTCCGT
>CAWAFF010000101.1:0-6534 GCA_963780945.1 uncultured delta proteobacterium
GCGGAATGCATGTGCTTCTTTGCCGATCCGAACCGTTCTAACCCAACCCTTTATTATAAGCTCCTCGCCAGGATGTTCAGCCGTCAGAGCATCACATATTCTCGTTCTACCACACATATTTCCGCCTCCACTCTACATAATCAGTAAATTATACCGCAAAACCGATCTTAATCCATGGTTGACAAGACAGGCTAGCGGGGTATATTTTACCACGTATGTTGAAAATGCTTATCATCTTGATTTCCATAGTCTTTCTGCTACCTGTGCAAGCCAATGCAGCCAATTCTGAGCGCGATTTCGGGGGGATTGGCATCGATGGAGCACCTTGGGCCAACGGCCAGATAGTAGTGCGCCAGATCGTAACGAATGGTCCTGCCCACCAGGCTGGTTTAAAGATTGGTGACATTATCACCAACATTGATGGCAAACCGACCGAGGGGAGCAATTTCAATGACATGGTCGAACGCCGCCTTCGCGGCATAGCCGGCACAAAGGTTATGATCAAGGTTCATCGGCCAAGCAACGGGAAAAACCTTACCTTTAATCTCACCCGCAGGCAACTGGTCATCCCCAAGACCAGCCGAAACTAAACTTCACCAGTTACCACCTCACATCTTGGACAAAGGAGATTTTGCCATGGCTCTCTCATTAAAGGTATTGACTGTGGCAGCAGCGATCTTGATTACTGCGGTCTGCCAGGCTGAAACGGCTAGCAACGGACTACAGAGTCCGCTCAAGACACCGGGAACAACGCGGCAGCTTTATCCTAAGATTGTGCTCTATTCGGTAGCGTGGTGCACCCACTGTAAAGCGGCAAAGGAGTACCTGACGAAAAACAACATCCCCTTCATCAACAGGGATGTGGAGGTGGATGACGCCGCCATGGATGATCTGACAAAAAAATATAAGAGTCAGGGAGTGCCGGTAATTGTTATCGGCCATGATGAGGTCATACTAAAAGGTTTCGATCAGCAGAAAATCGAGAAAGCGATCCAGGGATTCCAGAAGAAGTAGGCGGCGGTCGTTAATTTCCGCCGCTCTTGGTGATGAGCATGACACCTACACAAACCAGTGCTGTACCGGCCCAACGCATGGGGGTGACTGACTCATGGAGAAAATATTGGGACAGGAAGGCAACAAGCACGTAGTTCAAAGCCTGCATAGGGAGAGCCACGGACAAGTCTTCCCAGGAAAGCACCGCCAGCCAAAGGAAGAAAAATATGGCCAGCATTGCTGTCCCCACTATCAGCTTCGGCGTCGTCAGTGCCTGCATAGCCACATTCAGAATGCCGCGCAAATTCATTGTTGAGAGATCGCCGATCTCCTTCATCCCCTTGGCCAGCAGTATGTCGCCAATAGTTCCAGCTGTTACGGCCACCAGCATAACGATAATAGTTTTAAGCATAAATCTTCTTTTCTCCCCGATAATTGCGCAGGGTGATACCCAACGTCTTCAGCTTGTCTATCACCGCTCCGCTGGTCAGGGCAGCCAACTCCCCTTCATGCATGTAATCCGGCATCCATTTTGTCAATTCCTGACAAGGGTAGCAACCGGGGTGGAAATAAATCTCGGAAAGACCAGGCTGCAGTTTGTCCAGCGCCATAAGCAGATAATCCTCAGTCATGCGGCCAGAACTGAGCAAGCCCTTTACTTCTCCAGCATATGTTATTCCACTCCTGTCAAGTCGTGGTCGACAACGTTTGGCCAGGGCGTCGAAGATGAATGCATCAGCACCCTTACCTAGAAGCCGACGCCGATCGATGGCTATGTTGTCGAGAAACCGCTCCCGGCTCAACCGGAAGCTGGTAATGCCATATTTTGGCATCATCTGGTGCAGAATGTCGAAGACCACAGGGTGCATATGAATGTTAAGATGGCCATCCACATGCGAGAGGGGCAAGCCAGTTTCCAGAAATTTCAGTACCTGGGCCTCGATTTCTTTGAAAAGTTGCTTGCGCAGGGATTTGAGAAAGAAATACCTCATGCCGGCCATCACCGGATCATTGGGAAAATTGCCTTCCCTGTCCACAAGACTGGGAAGGCCACTGTGAGAGGCTACCGCCAGCCCCTGCACCAGGGTGAGATGCAACCCCACCTGTAACCCCGGGTTAGCCCTGGCCAGTGATACAGCCTCATTAAATGCTGTGCCCCCGACCATTAGCGAGGCACTGGTAAGTATCCCCTCCTGCCAGGCTTTGATGACGCCCCTGTTGGCACCGTTGGAAAGACCAAAATCATCAGCATTTATAATTAGCTCTCTCATGACACCCTGCTCTATTTACAACCTTGGCTGGCCTGTTTGCGTTTACGCATGTAGTCAAGGTACTGGCGCCCTTCCTTAAGCAGCTTTCGCCGCTCGTCGCCGTTGATTATCATCCGGCCGATGCTGCGCAGAATATATTTGGGGCGGAAATAGAACTTGTCATAGAAAAGCTCCACCGCATCGAAGATTTCCTTGTTGGACAGGTGCGGATAATTGATAACACACATCTGATGGCCGGTCTCATCGAGGAAGGCGTCCGAAGTGATCCATCCTTCCTTTTTGCACATCTCAAAAAATTCAGTCCCGGGGTAAGGTGAAGCAAGGGAGGCTTGAATGGAATTCAAATCAAGGGCCTTGGCGAATTCAATGGTTTCATGGATGGTCTCCCGCGTTTCTCCTGGGAGACCCATTATGAACGCGCCATGGACAGAGAGCCCCAGTTTCTTGCAGTTGCGGGTAAATTCTATGGCCTGGGCCTTAGTAACTCCTTTTTTAATATTCTTCAGGATCTGCTCATTGCCCGATTCAAAGCCGACCACCACATGGCGCAGGCCAGCTTCCCGCATAATGCTGCAAGGTTTCATAATCGCAGTTGGCCCTGGCGTTTATAGTCCAGGAGACATTGAGCGGCTTGATCAGGCGCGCCACTCCGGGCATGCTTCTTGTCGGCGCTGAAGGTGTCGTCGTCGAAGGAGATGTCCTTTGACTGCCAGGCAGGTTCTCCTTGATCCAGCGCACCTCCTCGTAGACGTTCTGGGGGCTCCTGGTCCTCATGACCCGCCCCGAGAAGGTCTGGGGCCACAGGCAGTAGACGCAGCGGGACGGGCAGCCGCGGCTCGAATAGATCGAGACGTAGGGGTGCCTGAAATGGGGGATCACGTACTCCTCGATCGGGAGGTCCCTCAGATAGATCTGGCTTGAGAAGGGGAGGCTGTCCAGGTCGGTGATGGGCGGGCGGTCCGTAGTGTTGACGTTGAGTCTCCCTTGAAGAAAGTGATACCTTCAACTGTCCTCCCAGGGCTTGCCTTCGCAAAGCTCCTTGGTGGAGTAATCAAATTCACCACGGCAGACAATGTCGACAGCACCAGCGGCAAACTGCAACGAGTCTTCGGGCAGTATTGAGACATGGGGACCAGTAAGAACGGTGATCGTTGCCGGTTTCTGGGCCTTGATCCGCCTGGCTGTCTCCACATCAATGGCCAAGGTAGGGGTTGAGGTATACATTACAACCATATCGTAATCAAGGGCGATCTTCAGACAGTCTTCCAGGGTCAATCTCTGCACCGGCGCATCAACTACCCTGCTCCCCGGGATCATTCCGGCCGGATAACAGAGCCAAGTGGGATACCAGAATGAAGTCACCTCGCGTGAAGCTTGATACCTAGCGCCGGCGCCTCCGTCAAAGTCTTCAAAGGTAGGTGGATTCAAAAATAAGGGTTTCATCAACAACTCCTCTGTTCCGAAACATATCATGAAAAACAAACGGTTAGAATATAGACAGGCATCCTCCTTGTCAAGATTAAAGCCCGTTGCCTCTTTACTGTTGCCGGAGGAAGTAATCTCTGCTAGTTTTGCTCCTAAAGTTTATTTAGGAGCTCACCATTGAATGATTCAGCAACCATAGGGCTTATAGCCGCCATGCCTGAAGAAATTAATCCTCTCCTGAAACGAATAGGCACGTATCAAAAAAAGACAATTGCCCCCTTTACAATCTATAATTTTTCACTGGGGAATAAAAAATACGCAATTATACGCTCTGGAATGGGAGCGATCCATGCTGCGGCAGCAGCAAGATTGCTTATTAGAGAGATGAATCCGGCCATCATAATCAGCTTTGGCTTTGCCGGCGCTATAACAATTGGGCCTAGGGTGGGGGATTTGATAATCGCAGAAAAACTTTTCAACTACCAAAACAGTGATTTTTCACCGCAGCCAGGACTGACCGCTGCACTTTTCAGCCATCTTCAGATATTACTGCAGGCCAGAGCCGGCCAAAGATATACTGTCTACCCCGGCACCGTCATTACCACTACAGAGATTGTTGAAAAAAAAGGCTTGGCCAAAAAATTGCCGGGTAATTGCAGATGCCCTGTATTAGACATGGAGACAGCAGCAGTGGCTCAAGTAGCAGCTAATGCTCGGATTCCATTTTCTGCCATCCGCGCAATCAGCGATCCCGCCGATGAGGAACTGGGCTTCAGCATTGAAGAATTCACCGATATTGACCTTAACATCAGACTGACAAAGGTGCTGGCCACTGTGGTAAAAAAGCCGTGGATAGTCCCTCAGCTACTAAGGCTTGCGAGGAATTCAAACGCTGCCGGCAAAAATCTGGCGCTGGCGATCGAGGCAGTCATTAAGGAAACTTAGAAAGGACACAGTGGGCGTGGAGCGGAGGACCGACTCAGTCAAAGCTGTCGGAAAAGCGAGCGGCAATAACACTCTTAAGGTAAGATTCCGCCTCACGTGCGGTGGCAAAGGTCATGGCATGGGCAGCAACCGCTTCCGCTTCTTTTCGTGTGCAACGACGGAGGATATTTTTAACTCTGGGTATGGACACAGCATTCATGGAGAGCTCGTCATAGCCGAGACCCAGCAATATGGGCAGGTACTCAGGATCGCCTGCCATCTCACCACACATGCAGGCGTCTATTCCTGCCGCATGGGCGGCGTCCACAACCATTTTCAGTGATCTGAGCACAGCAGGGTGCAAAGGCTCATAGAGAGATGAAAGATGTTCATTGGTGCGATCGATGGCCAGCGTATATTGGATGAGATCATTGGTTCCAACACTGAAAAAGTCCACTTCACGGGCCAGAATATCGGCGATGATGACCGCAGAAGGAATTTCAATCATGATGCCGACCTCAATATTTTCATCGAAAGGGATGAATGAGATCCTCAACTCCCGCTTGACCTCCTCGACAATTTCTTTGGCACGTCTAACCTCATCAACTCCGGAAATCATCGGGAAGAAAACCCTGACTTTTCCCAAAGCACTCGCTCTAAGAATTGCACGAAGCTGCGTCTTGAATGCTGCAGGCTGCCTTAGTGACAATCGGATAGCCCTGACCCCCAGAGCCGGATTGGCTTCTTCCCCCCAATTCAGGTCAGTCAATACCTTGTCACCGCCCACATCAAGGGTGCGAATGGTAACAGGTGCGGGAGCCATCGCGCGAACTATATCAGCATAGGCAGCATACTGCTCTTCCTCGTCGGGCAAAGCAGGCCTGTTGAAAAAGAGCATTTCTGTACGATAAAGACCCACCCCTTCAGCCCCATGACGTTTTACGGAGGGAACCTCTTCAACAACCTCCACATTAGCCTTTAAACTAACGGCAAAACCATCCAGGGTAACAGCAGGTAAATCCTTCAGTTTGAGCAGTTCACGTTCAATGTATTCATAATGCTGCTTGCGACGCAGATATTCGCGGAAGGTTTCCTCGTCGGGATTGAAGATGATGACACCAGTAGCTCCGTCGATAATGACAGTTACACCATCATGCATCACGCTGGTGATCCGCTCCATGCCCACCACAGCAGGGATCTCCAGCGCACGAGCTAGAATAGAAGTGTGAGAGGTTTTACCTCCCATTTCGGTGATGAAACCGATAACTTTAGTCTTGTCGATCTGGAGAATGTCTGAGGGGGAGAGGTCATGGGCTACAACAATCACTTTACCATCAAGGTCGGTCAGCGGCTCATGTTTCTTCCCAACCATATTGCGCAGAACACGCTCAATCACAGTTTCCACATCGGCACTGCGTTCGCCGAAGATATTCATCCTCAATACCGCTGAAAAAATCCTTAAGCCTGTGGAGGGTTCTTTTCAGTGCCCCCTCGGCATTGATGCCCTCTTTCTCGATTATTGCGTTTGTTTCACCAATGAGCATTGCATCGTCAAGAAGCAGCAGATGAGTATCTAAGTGATGAAGGTGCTCATCACCGCGTTTAGCGGCTATGGACTGTTTTACCGTTCTCAGCTCAGCCTTGGCACGCTCCATGGCCTCTTTTAACCGTTCTAATTCAAAGGGGATGTCCGCTATATCCACCCGGGTTTCAACAACAGCTACCCGTGCCCTGTCAGCAATTCTTACCACGCCGATGGCTATGCCGGCAGACGCCCCGACTCCATACTGAATGAGGTTATTAATCTTCGCCAAAGCCATTATTAATGAGATCTCCAAGAGTTTGCATAACCTCGGCCTCGTCACTGCCCTCAGTTTTCACACGGATTACGCTTCCTTTTGCAGCGGGGCGAGTATCATGA
>CAWAFF010000102.1:0-4050 GCA_963780945.1 uncultured delta proteobacterium
CATCAACAAGGTTTTTTAGGTTTGTTTATGTGATCAGTGTAATGCCAAAAGTGGGTGTGAGACAAAGCATCTCATACCCACTTTTAAGTAACAGGCAATGGGTTTCACCCCAGTTGGTTCAGTGTCATAGTCAGTTTATGTTCTTTCAAAGATTCAAAACATCATTAATGTTTTTTGGGTGTAGCTATGAAAATTAACCATCTCCTCATCCACCTTCATAACAGCGTAGAATCTTTCTCCCTCAAGTCACGTCATCTGGATCAGGTATTCGAACTTTTTCCTGATACAAATATTAAAATTGCTGAGAGCAACCGTGATTTCCTGGAAAAGCTACCTGAGGCTGAATGCGTCCTGACGTGGATATTCAAATCCGAATGGTACCAAAATGCGCCTAAATTAAAGGTAGTTTTCACCCCTGCAGCAGGGCACGATTGGGTTGATGTGGACCCGACTGGCCATGTAAGAACTTTTTATAGCAGCTTCCACGGCCGCATCATGCGCGAAAGCCTGCTTTCGATGATGCTTTACTTCAACCGGCATTTGAACAAGTCTCTGGAAGATCAGAAAGCAAAAAGCTGGGGTCGCCTCGGCTACAATGCTCAGGTAGCTCTGTTCAGCCAGAGTGTGGTTGTAGTGGGTTTTGGGCCCTTGGGTCAATCAATGGCTGAGCTGCTGAAAGCATTCGGGGCAAGGATTATAGCTGTCAAACGCGATACAAGGGGATTCGAAGGCAACCCGAGCGTCGATAAGGTGATCCCTTTCGACAGGTTGGAGGAAGAACTCCCGCATGCAGATCATGTGGTCTTTGTCCTGCCAGGCGGGACGGAAACTGACGGAATTTTTACTGCCCGTCATTTCAATGCATTGAAGCCTGGAGCTTGCCTGTACAATCTAGGGCGTGGTAATTGCTACCGGGAAGAAGATCTTTTAGTTGCACTCAAAAGTGGTCGCCTTGCAGGCGCTGGCTTGGATGTCTTTGCCGAGGAGCCGTTACCAGCCACTTCTTCTCTCTGGGAGCAACCTAACGCATTGATTACGCCACATTCCAGTGCCATCAGCCGAGAGTACCTTGATTTATTCATTCAGGAGTGGGTCAAGACACTTCGAGAGATTTAACTGGAATAATTGATCACCTGTGAACCTCATTTAAGCCAGACCAATCAGGCGGCGTCCTTAACTCACCCTTGGCTAGAGTATTTATTTTAGCCGGAAGTCAGAAAATTTTCATCCTCTTCCCCTGCCTCTCTCCTTCAATAGCGCAGAAATTGCTCGCCACAAGCGAAATTTATCCTGGAAAGTAGGTCTTAAATCCACGTGCATCAAGCCTTGAACCAGGTAGAGACGCACCTGCTCAGGGGTTACCTTGCCTGCCAGAGCAATACTCTCCGTATAGGGGATGATATCATCATCATAGCCATGGATTATGATCATCCTTGCCTTCAACGGGCCCAGATCGTAGGCGGCAACATTCAGGTCTCGGATTTCTTCCTGTATCGCTGCCGGCAGTTTACCGATCAGAAAGGGCACCCTGGCCGGATCCCTGTTCTGAATAAAGGCATAGACGCTTGATCCTTCCGCCGTCAGGCCGGCAGCCAGGTCATCGGTCCCGGCCAGTATATTTTCCAGCTTGCGAGCCGCCATCTCCTTAAAAAGCGCCCGATCCCGGGCAACACTGAGCCGGCTGATATTGCTCAGGACGAAGACCCATTTCCCGTAATGATTTGGCTCCCGATGCAGCCACACCTTATTTTTTTGAAAATAACCGGTGGTAAAAAAGGTAAGGGCACGGCTGAGGTCGTGATAGCCGCCAATGGTAATAACGAAGTTGATCCGCTCCCGGATCGTCGGGTCCAGTGCGGCAAGAACTGCCGGCCCGCAGGCATAGCTGAAGGCGCAGATACCGACGTTACCGTTGGACAGTTCCGGCCTTGACTCCAGCCATTGGAAGCAGCGGGCAACGTCACCGATGTCGCTGCTACTGATTTGCATTGTCCGGAAACCGGTCAGATCGGGAACCAAAACGACAAATCGAGCTCTGGCCATACTTGTCGCCAAAGCCTGAAGCCTGGGATCATCCTTGCCCTGCTCTGCAGCCCCAGGGAGAAGCAATAATGCGGCAAGAGGTTTTTCCTGGGGGGAATACAGGTCACCGCTATAGCTTACCCCCTTGGCAGTGAAGGTAACAGTCCTCTTTCCAGGTTTTGGCTGCATTGTTTTATAAAAGGTCTTCCCCGGTCCGGCGGCAATGTCGGCGAGAAGCAAGGCTGCTTCATATTCTCTGGGAAGGGTGCAGCCGGATATGAAAAGGGCCAGAAAAGCCACCAGGGCAAATGGGTACACCCTGCAAGGTGTTAAGATCCGCATTTTTAATCCTCCCCCGAAGGGTCATCTCTGAACGGCCTGTTGCCCAAACAACTATCCAAACAACTTAAAACTAGCTCTAACTAGCTGATTATGTTATTATTCTGCCATCATTAGCTACTTGGAGAACAGCCATGATGGGAGTTCAGGATCAACCTCAAAGCAGCATGTTTCACTTCGGTGTAAACCTCGATAAGAGAGTCAGAAGCAACCATCCGCTCAGGAACGTTAACGAGCTTATCGACTTTCACTTTGTCTATGATGAAGTAAAAAGCTTCTATGGCAACAACGGTAACGAATCGGTTCCTCCACCTGTGATTCTGAAGCTGATGCTCCTGCTGGTATTCTACAATGTCCGCTCGGAACGGGAGCTTATGGAAACTGTCCCAGAGCGCATGGACTGGCTGTGGTTCCTGGGTTATGACCTTGATGCAACGATTCCAAACCATAGCGTACTGTCCAAAGCCAGAAAGAAATGGGGGGTCGATGTCTTTCAAAGCTTTTTCGAACGCATAGTCCTGCAGTGCGTCCAGGCCGGACTGGTTGACGGCAGCAAGATCTTTATGGATTCAAGCCTGATAGATGCCAATGCCTCCAATAACTCCGTCATCGACACGAAAGGCTTGAAACACCAGCTCCACAGGAATTACAAGAAGCTGGAATCCCGTCTGGCAGAGGGTAACGAAAGCACTGATTCATCGCGACGCTATGAGAAGAAGAACAGCCGCTACATTTCCAGCACCGATCCGGATGCAGCCATCGTCAATCGTGGCAAGCCTAAGCTTTCTTATCAGGTACATCGATCAGTAGATGGAAAGAACGAAGTTATCACCGCAACCGATGCAACTCCAGGAGACGTCAACGAAGCGCACCTTATGATGACGCTCCTGGAGAAACACGAAGCTACAACTGGCAGCAAAACCGAAACCATAGTGGCGGACAGTAAATATGGCACCATCGACAACTTCCTCGCTTGCCACGATAAGGGGATAAAGGCCCATATCCCCGACCTTCGGCAAGCAGCACTTAAACGGACGAAGAAACGATCCATCTTCACCGATGACCAGTTTACTTATGATCCGCAAATCGATATGTACCGCTGTCCGGCCGGAAATCTGCTTAAACGTAAATCACTACATATGCAAAGAGAAAGCATTGATTATGGGGCACCCAAGAAAGTCTGCGCGGTCTGTGAGTTGCGCGAGCAGTGCACAAAAAACAAATCCGGCCGAACGGTCAAGCGCCATCTGCGTCAGAACGAACTGAATGCCATGCGAGAACGGAGCCAGTCAGTCGAGGCCAAGCGCGACATAAAAACAAGGCAGCATCTAATGGAACGCTCTTTTGCCCGATCTATTCGCTTTGACTTTGACCAAGCACGGTGGCGAGGCCTCTGGAAGATGAAAATTCAGGAGTATCTCACCTGTGCGATCCAGAATATCCAGACTTTGATCAGGCATGAATCAAAACCTAAAAAGACGGTATCCACAAGAATTAAGGTCGTGGAAACGGCAACATCTAAGGCAATAACGGCGATTATGACTCAAGTCGAAGCTGTTTTATGGCCTTTTATTTTGAGCTTCAGGCCGATTTTTCAAAGAACATGAATCTGTGAAACAAAAGCGGGCGAGAATTCAAATTATTGCTTAAATCTCTGAGTTACGCGGAAAGTGATTTCAGCAACAGGCC
>CAWAFF010000103.1:0-19552 GCA_963780945.1 uncultured delta proteobacterium
ATTCACCATTTTTGCCGTGGTCGGTGTGACAAATGCGGTAAACCTGCTTGACGGCCTGGATGGTTTGGCTGCAGGGGGAACGGCCATTGCCTGTCTCGCATTTGGTACACTTGCGTATCAGACCGGCAACTACTGCTTTGCTGGCGCTGGATTTGGCACTGCTTGGGGCTATAATAGGGTTCCTTCGTGCGATAATACCTATCCCGCAAAAATCTTCATGGGCGATTCAGGAAGCCTTTCCTTGGGTTACTGCATGGGAATTTTTTCAGTGATGCTGATTACCTCCGGTAATCCTAAAATTTCAACCTATACCCCGTTTGTTATTCTTGCAGTCCCCGTTCTTGATACCCTGGTTGTTATGTTTAAAAGACTGCTACTCGGCAATAAAGTCTTCTCTCCTGATAAATCACATATCCACCACCGGCTGCTTGAGATTGGAATTGGCCATAAATACTCTGTAATCCTGGTGTACGGCATCAGCTACTTCCTGAGCTTATTTGCCGTTCTTGGTTATAAGCTTCCTGACTATATTCTTGTTGGAACATTAATTGTCGGCGCGACTTTTTTCTATGCACTGATAACGCTGCTTTGTCGCAAGCGCATCGCGGGGCGCATCCCTGGACTCCGAAGTCAACCAGCCGATCAGGCATACCCGGACCTTCCGGCGGCTAATCAGTTTTTCGCAAAGCTTGCTGGGCCTGGTAAAGTACCTGCTTGTTACGATTCTTGCCCTTGCGCTGTTTACTCCACCTGGTGACAATCCGAAAATCATCTTTACTGCCGGTTTGCTGTTGCTGCTGTTTTCTGTCATGTTGCTACTGATAAAGGAGCAGGGGAACAGGTTTCTCCATTTCGTCCTCTATTTCAATAGTGCGTTTGTCATTTATATAATGGAAAATCTGGGTAGGGATACTGCTGTGTTTGGTGTACCCATGCTTACCATTTCCACTGGACTTTTTTTGGCTTTATTGGCTGTTGAAGGGACTAAAATTTTCCTGAGGAAACGAACAGATTCTCTTATAAGCACTCCCTTTGAATATCTGGTCCTCCTTATTGTCATCGCTGTTCCGCTCCTGCCAACTGCTTATACCGGCCAATACCACCTGCTGACAGTTGCTGCAAAGTCGGTCATTATGTTTACCGCCTACCAGCTGGTCCTGATGCGTCAGGTAAAAAAGAACAGGAAGATCATTCTTGCAACATTCATCGCCTTGTTGGTGTTTATTGCTAAATATCTTCTTGCCAACGGCTTTCAGCTGTAAGCGAAATTGCATTTAACCCTATCCGAAAAGGTACAGATCCGATGATAGTTATTGCAGGTGACCATGTCCGGTAGTTTTTGTTTTCCCAATCACTGTCATTCTTCATTTGTTAGTTGCGGCTTGCTTTATGGTCGGCGCTACCCCGGCCAAAAGCTTAGGGCGCTTTCCTCTTCCAATATTCCCCTCGACAGCCCTGTCTATTCCTATCTGGAAAAGCTGGCGAGCTTTGGTCTGATCAAGAGCGATGTGAAGGGTATAAGGCCTTTTTCCAAGGCTGAAGCAGCCCGGCTCCTGCTGGAAGCGGAAGGTGCTTTAACCGGGGCCGATGCCCGCCAATCTGCTTTTGCTCAAGAATTGATTGCCCGCGTTCGGGATATGATCCCCCGCGAAATCTCGCTGCGCAAAAATCCAAACGATGAACCACCAGTTTTAGATTACAATCTGCTGTCCTCCTTTCGCTTTCGTTACGTCTATGTGGACGGCGTGCCACGCAATTACCAACGGCCGGTGCATGATCCTGGTAACGACGGTGTTTTCGGCCTCGGTTCCGGTTTGCGCCCGGTGAAACCATATCCCAGCCTTGAGCAACAGCGGGGCTCCGAAGGAACGCCGCTTCTGGAAAACAACAATGGAGTGGTCTACCACAAGGCCCATAACGGTGAACTGCGCTGGGCTGCCGAGGCCTACATGAGCGACAAGGTGACGGCGTTGCTTGAGCCTTCTTTCCTGGCAACCTCGGAAGATGATAGGTTCAGGCTCAATCGCGGCTACGTCAAGCTAGGCGGAGGAGGGCTGGAGCTGGAGGTCGGCAAGGATGAAAATTGGCTCGGGCAAGGCTATCGCGGTAATATCACCCTCACCAGCAATGCAGAAAATTTCAGGCTGGTCAAACTGTCGAGCCCTGAGCCAGTCAGGGCAGGCTGGCTTTCCTGGCTTGGTGACATCAAATATTCCCTGCTTGCTTCGCAATCTGACAAAACGAATATCGGTGGCGTCGAGCGCCAGCCCTGGCTTTATGCACTCAAGCTGATTTCGAAGCCAATTGCCAATCTGGAGGTCGGGTTCAATCTCGGCCGTCAGGCGGGGGGACCAGGGGTTGACAATGGCGTGGGGGACACTCTGCGAGGCCTGATCGGCGGCACCGCCGCCGATAATTCCAACGGACTGGCCGGATTCGAGGCACGTTATCGTATTCCATGGCTTAGAAATACTGAATTGTATGGTGAGTTTTCCGGTGAAGACACCGCTGCATTCTGGCCCATAGTTGAGAGTTATGTGGCCGGATTTTATATTCCACGATTGACGGCAGACGGCAGAAATGATGTTCGCTTTGAATTCTTTCAGGGAAACCAGATCCTTTATACCAATGGCACATTCCCTGCCGGTTACACTTACAAAGGAATGCCCATTGGCCATTCTCAAGGTGGCGGCACCCAGGATTTCTTCGTTTGTTACAGCCATTGGTTTTCGGTACGCAATAACCTGGCCCTGGATTATATTTTCACCCAACGGGGGAATCTTGGCCGAGTAACGGTGGACAGCAGCGGTAATTTTGACCCAAATGGAACATTGCAGGCCAAGGAACGGAAAAATGCCGGACGTCTTGGCTGGCGGTTGCCGCTCTATGGCGACACCGATATGAACCTTATGTACGGCTGGGAACGGATCAAAAACTTTAACCTTGTGGGTGGCATTAAACAAAAGAATCAGCTATTCAAGGTGGATTTGAGCTACAGGTATTGACGGGATGATAGGGCCAAATTGTGCCAAAATAATAAGTGTCGTAACCCCATCCCTAAACCAGGGGGAATTCATCTCTGAGGCCATCGAGAGCGTACTATCTCAAGCAGGGAATTTTTATATAGACTATGCTGTCATAGATGGCGGCTCGACTGATGGTTCTGTTGAAATAATAGCTGACTACGAGAGACTGATTAAAAAGGGGCGGTGGCCTGTAAGGTGCTTGGGGATTAACTATAGATGGATCAGTGAGCCTGATGATGGCCAGGTCCACGCAATTAACAAAGGGTTTGCCCAAGCAAAGGGGGAAATCCTTGCCTGGCTTAATAGTGATGATATTTATTATCCAGGGACATTCCAAAAAATTTCTCAAAAAAACTGGAAACGGACGGACTTCTGCTATGGCAAGGGTATGTGGATCTCCCGTAAAGGGGAGGATATTTCCCATTATCCGACTTTCAGCCCGAATAAGTACTTCTTACACCGTAAATGCACCCTCTGTCAGCCGACAGTTTTTTTCACGAAACAAGCATTTATGGCACTTGGACCACTTTCTGACAGATATTGCTGCACTTTTGATTACGACTTTTGGCTTAGAGCCGTCTTTCATGGTCACAAGTTTTCCTTTATTTCAGCTCTGCTTGCCAAATCAAGGATGTATGCACAAAACAAATCACTTTTGAACCAGAGGCTGGCTGAGAGAGAGGCTGCTGCACTCCATCATAGATACTACCGGAATGAAAGATTAAATCCCATTGCCCTTACTTGTTGCTCATGGATAGTCGGCAAACTTACTAAAAAACGTGAAGAAATTCTAGAAAGAGAAATAGATATTGAAAACCATCAGCGTACTATATGATATTTCAGCTCTTGGCACAGGTCATGTTATCAATCGCGCCCGGGCAGGTATATTCAGGGTTGTAGAGCATGGGGCACACGGGCTTTTTGATTCTGAGGAGTGCGTGGTAATCTTTTGTGCCAGCCAATGTAACTCTACTTTGTGTCAGGGATATCTGGAGCTAAACCCCGTCTTGTCACAGGTCAAGCTGTCCTTGCCGGACGACATTATATCTAACCTTTATAACTTTATAGAACCAATAAAAGATAATCTTTCCAGGTCAAAGGCTTCCTTTTTAAAGAGAAATATCTTAAGGAAGATTTATCAAAGGGGAAAAAAATATACCAGGCCGCTCGCTGATAGTGATCTGAAAAACATAGATATCTATCATTCTCCAATACATCCCATGCCGGCACAGGTGTTGAAGAATGGAAGGATAAAGAAGTTCCAAACCATCCACGACCTGATTCCATTGTTGTTTCCCCAGTATTTCACAAGTGTAGAAATCGAGATGACAGAGAGGATTCTTGCTGCCTTAACTGGAGAGACTTTTGTAATTTGTGTTTCTCATTCAACGAAAAAAGACCTCCTGAATCTGAAACCTGAGCTCGACCCTGACAAAATTTTTGTTATACCTTTAGCAGCAGGAGAACAGTTCAAGCCATGCACCGATAGGCAGAATGTTATAGATATTAAAAAGAAGTACGGGATTCCTGAAGTTTGTAGATATATTTTAAGTGTCAGTACGTTAGAGCCTCGTAAGAATATTGATCAAACTATCAGGAGTTTTATCAGAATAACCAGACAACGGAAAATTAATGATTTATGTCTGGTTTTGGCCGGAGCAAAAGGTTGGGACTATGGCAGAATTTTCAGTGAAATCGAGGGAGCTGCTGCCATTCAAGATAAAATTATCCTGACCGGCTATGTACCCGACGAAGATCTCTCTCCTCTCTACAGCGGAGCAATGGCTTTTGTCTATCCATCTTTTTATGAAGGATTCGGGCTTCCCCCACTTGAAGCTATGCAATGCGGTACTCCTGTAATAACATCTAATACCTCTTCTCTTCCCGAGGTGGTTGGGGATGCTGGCATAATGGTTGATCCAACAGATTCTGACGCCTTAGATAAGGCTATTCTTGATGTATACTCAAATGAATCATTTCGCAGCGACTTGGTGGAAAAATCCATATGTCGTGCCTTTCAGTTCAGTTGGGAGAGAAATGCAAACGAAACCATTCTCGCTTATAAAACGGCCTTACGTTTATAACAGCCGTACTTGTCCTGAGGGCAGCTTCTCATATCCCCCTTCATTGACCTACCTTTTGTTTCCTGATACAGTGCCGAAACACAAGTAGTAAATTGAATTGCTTTTGAGTTCGTATTTAATTGATGTGAGGTGAACAGTGATCAAAAGCATGACCGGTTACGGCAAAGCTGAAACGGATTCACAAACAGGCAAGCTGACGGTTGAGATAAGGGCAGTAAATCATCGCTATGGCGAAATTTTCGTCAAGCTGCCGCGGCTGTTCATGCCGTTTGAGAATGATATCAAAAAGGCTGTTGGCCAAAGGCTGAAACGGGGCAAGATTGAGGTCTTCATCCAGCGAGAAGAGGCTGTTGCCGGGGAGGTGTTGCCTGTTGTCAATCTGGAGCTGGCAAAGGGATATCACCTTGCTTTCTCCAGCATTCGGGAGGCCTTGGGCCTGAAGGAGGAGGTGCCGCTGGCCCTCATTGCCAGTCAACGGGATGTGATTGGCACCAGCGAAGCTGCTGCCGTTCCTGAAAAGGTGCCGGCGGAACTTATGGCTGCCGTGGAATCTGCTGCTGATAATCTTGACGTCATGCGCTGCCGGGAAGGGGAGGCGTTGCTTGAAGATCTGACCAAAAGGCGGGCTCTTATGTCGGTGCTTATCTCGCGGATAGCCGCACGTGCTCCGCAGGTGGTGGCTGATTATGCAGTCAAGCTGAAGGAGCGGGTGGCTCAATTGGCGGGAGACAGTGCTGTCACTGAGGACCGGCTGGCTCAGGAAATAGCCATCATGGCCGATCGTTGTGACATCACTGAGGAACTGGTACGGTTCAACAGCCATCTTCAGCAACTCGATGAAGCTCTGGCCCTCAATGAGCCGGTCGGGCGGAAGCTGGACTTTCTTTTGCAGGAGATAAACCGTGAGGTAAACACTATTGGTTCAAAGGCCAATGATGCTGAAACGGCAGGATGTGTGGTTGAGCTGAAGGCAGAACTTGAAAAGGTCCGTGAACAAGTGCAGAATATTGAATGATAAAAGCAATGTTCGAAGTTCAAAGTTAGAGCCTGTAATGATGAACTTTATTCTGCTTCAAGGTTTAGATGTTTAACATCGAACCTCGAACTTTGAACCTCGAACTTCTTCAAATGGGGTTACCATGAAACGCGAAGGCATTTTGTTTGTTATCTCTGCTCCATCGGGGGCTGGCAAGACCACGTTGTGCAAGGAAATAATTGACATCTTCCCGAACTTGCGGCATTCTGTCAGCTACACTACGCGTTCTGCAAGGCCCGGCGAGGTTCATGGCCGGGATTATTTTTTTATAAGTACTGATGAATTCCAGCGCATGATCGCTGCGGAAGAATTTGCCGAATGGGCCGAGGTCCACGGCAATTTTTATGGTACAGCCCTCAAAACCCTGGAAGATTTCAAGGCAAACGGCATCGATGTCATCCTGGATATTGATTGCCAGGGGGCGCAGCAGCTGAAGAAGCGTTATCGTGGTGCCGTTTACCTGTTTGTACTGCCACCCAGTTACCAGGAGCTGCGCCGCAGGCTGGACTGCCGCAGTTCCGATACCCCGGAAGTGATTGAGCGAAGGATCGAGGCAGCTGCGGATGAAATAAAAGAGTCTCGCTGGTATGATTACATCATCATCAACGATGTCTTTATCAAAGCGGTTGAAGAGTTGAAGTCAGTGCTGATTGCCGAACAGTGCAGGACCGATAGAATACTCTCAGGTGTATCCCGGTTGTTTGAAATATAATATATCCAACTTAAAGGAGTAACATAATGGCACGAGTTACCGTTGAGGATTGTCTTGAAAAAGTTGACAACCGCTTTCTGCTGGTGATGCTGGCATCCAAAAGAGTAAAGCAACTGTTCAAAGGCGTAAAGCCACTGATCGACAACAGGGCTGGCAACAAAAACGTTGTTGTTTCCTTGCGGGAGATTGCGGCCGGCAAGGTAAACTTTGAGATCAACCCGCGCAAAAGCCGTTAATTTTTGCAGCAAAAAGGGGGGGACGTAAGTGTCCGCCCCTTTTTTTATATTTAAAGTTGTGCTAATGAGAAGCCCGGTTGTAATTGGTATTGCTCAAAACGTAGAACTCCTAACCTAGAACGTAGAATTAAGAACCGGAATTTTATGATCAGGCTGAATGACATCCTGGAGAAGGTTGCTTCCTACAATCCGTCCTGCGATCTGGAGCAGGTCAGGAAGGCCTACGTCTTCTGCGCCAAGGTCCACCAGGGACAGACGCGGCTCTCCGGCGAGCCTTACCTGGTCCATCCCATGGAGGTGGCGGGAATCCTGGCTGAGCTGAAGCTTGACGTGCCGACGGTTGTTACCGGCCTTCTTCATGATACGGTGGAAGATACCCTGACTACACTTGAGGAGCTGGAGGGGATGTTCGGCCCCGAAGTGGCCAGGTTAGTGGATGGTGTCACCAAGATCGGCAAGATTCATTTCAAGACCAAAGAGGAAAGCCAGGCAGAGAATTTCCGCAAGATGCTGTTGGCTATGGCCAACGACATCCGGGTCATTCTGGTGAAACTGGCCGACCGCTTGCACAACATGCGGACCCTTCAGTACCAGCCGGAGCCGAAACAGCGGAGCATTGCTAAGGAAACACTGGATATTTACGCGCCCATTGCCAATCGGCTGGGTATTTCGTGGGTCAAAAGCGAGCTGGAAGACCTTTCTTTCCGTTACTTGGATTCCCAGATTTATTATGATCTTGCGTCAAAGGTAACCAAAAAGAAAAAAGAGCGTGAGTCCTATGTGGAAGAGGTTATGCAGATCATCAAGGCAAAACTTCTGGATCATGGGATAAGGGGGGAGGTCTCCGGCAGGAGCAAGCACCTTTACTCCATTTATCGGAAGATGGAGAGCCGCAATGTCGACATTGATGAAATCTATGACCTCATAGCCATTCGGGTCATGGTGGAGGACATCAGGGAATGCTATGAGGTGCTAGGCATTATACATTCCACCTGGAAGCCGATACCCGGTCGCTTTAAAGATTATATAGCCATGCCCAAGGGCAACATGTACCAGTCCCTCCACACCACGGTGATCGGGCCGTTTGGCGAACGGATGGAAGTGCAGATCAGGACCGGGGAGATGCACCGTGTTGCCGAAGCAGGCATTGCTGCGCACTGGAAATACAAGGAAGGCAAGGGCTATGACGAGAAAGAGGTAAAGCGATTTACCTGGTTGCGCCAATTGCTTGAGTGGCAGCAGGAACTGGATGATTCCCGGGAGTTCATGGACACGGTGAAGGTGGAACTTTTCCCCGAAGAGGTCTATGTCTTCACCCCCAAAGGCGACGTCAAGGGTTATCCCAAAGGATCCACCCCCATAGATTTTGCCTACAGCGTCCATACCGACGTGGGTCATCGTTGCGTTGGAGCCAAGGTAAACGGCAAGCTGGTGCCATTAAAATATGAGCTGAAAAATGGGGATATCGTCGAGGTCATCACCTCTCCCCATCACACCCCGAGCAAGGACTGGTTGAAAATAGTCAGGAGCTCGCGGGCCAGGAACAAGATCCGCGCCTGGATCAAGACCGAAGAGCGCCTGAGAAGTATTTCCCTCGGACGGGAAATTTGTGAGAAAGAGTTCCGCCGTTACTCGCAGAATTATGGCAAATTGCAAAAGAGTGGCGAGCTGAAGCGGGTGGTTGCGGAATTCGGTTTTGTCGGCGAAGAAGACCTGATGGCGGCGGTTGGTTACGGGAAATTATCCTGTAACCAGATCCTGGGCAAACTTTTTCCGGCAGAGAAACTTGAGGAAACCCAGGATCACAAAGAGACCCGCATTGGTAAGGCGATTCAGAAGCTGAAGGGAAAATCTTCCAGCGCTATTCAGATCAGCGGCGTCGATGACGTGCTGGTCCGTTTCGGCAAGTGCTGCAATCCCTTGCCTGGCGATGAAATTCTTGGTTTTATCACCAGAGGTCGAGGTGTTACCGTCCATACTGCCGACTGTCCCATTGCCCTTGAGAGCGATCCGGAGCGAAGGATCGATGTGGCCTGGAATAAGGGTAAGAAAACTGCCTTGCCTGTCAAAATGCGGGTGGCCTGCCACGACGAGAAGGGGATCCTGGCAAATATCACCACGGCGATTACCAACTGTGAGGCCAATATAGTAAGCGCCTCCATTCAGAGTACGGTGGATAAACGGGGTATTAATACTTTTGAGGTGGATGTTACCGATCTTGATCACCTCAAGAAGGTTTTTAACAGTGTCATGAAGGTCAAAGGGGTAATCAAGGTGGACCGGTTGAGGAGCTGACAGAATCAGTTGACGGTGGGTGTTCGGCGGCCGGGGATACTGGCATTAACTTGATCTACGATGGGAGTTAAAAATGAAAAAAGAGATAATTGCAACCGACCGCGCGCCGAGGGCCATTGGTCCTTATTCACAGGGGGTCAAGGCAGGAAACTTCGTGTTCTTCTCCGGCCAGATACCTCTTGATCCTGAAACCGGGGAGATGCGCGGCGCCACCTGTGTCGACCAGGCAGAAGTAGTGATGGAAAATATTGGCGCCATGCTGGCTGCTGCCGGGCTTGACTTTACCGCGGTGGTTAAAACTACCATTTACTTGACAAACCTTGCCGATTTCGCGGCAGTAAATGAAGTTTACGGCAGACGGTTTCCTCTGAACCCGCCAGCCCGTTCCACTGTGGAGGTAAAAGGCCTGCCCCGGGGGGCGATGGTTGAGATAGAAGTGGTTGCCTTTCAGGAGTGAGGAATCAAGAAGGATCAAAGGAATTAGGAAGGTAAAATGTAAAAGGTAAAAGTAAAAGGTAAAAGTAAAAGTAAAAGGTAAAAGGTAAAAGGCTTAACCTCGAACTTCGAACGTAGAACAGGTTTAAGGGGTACGAAAAAAAGCCGCCTGCGAATAAATTCACGGCGGCTGATACAGCTTTTAACGGTGACCTGATCTTTAAAGTGCTTTTGTAACGTGGCCAGAGCGAATGCAGCGTGTACAGACCTTGATGCTGCGAACAGTCCCGTTTTTCACGGCCTTTATCTTCTGCAGGTTAGGATACCAAGTCCTGCTGGTTTTGTTGTTAGCATGGCTGACGTTATTGCCGAAGCTGGGACCTTTACCACATATTTCACATATTTTAGACATATCTTTATACCCTCCGAATTTACTGAAGCTGTTTTTTATAACAAATCTAGGTTTTCAATGCAAGCGAATTTTTTGCTGTTTTGGCCTATACAGGGAAAGATCATGATTTATTTACGCGGCCTGATTTCATTGTTTATCATTGCCTTGGTAGCAGTGGCAGTTTTATTTGTCGATTTCACCTACAAAACTTTTTCCCAGCGGCAGCGTGAATTAAAAACTGATGCAATTGTCGTCCTTGCCGGGGGAAGAGGGCGTATCGAAGAGGGCAGCCGACTTTACCGGGATCACAGTGCCAAATGGCTGTTCCTTGTCGGCGTTGATCCTTCGGTGCGTAAAGGTGATCTGTTTACTGAGACCAAGGGAGCGCGCTCCGGTGACAGTGTTTACCTGGAGAAGGTCTCTCGAAATACCTTGGAAAACGCCCTTTATGCCAAGGAGATGCTAGTGAAGCGTAATCTCAGTTCCATTAAACTTATTACCTCACGGTACCACATGAAGCGGGCCACCCTTATTTTTCGCCATGTGCTGCCCAAGAATATTGCCATCTATCCACACCCCGTCGATACCAAAAACCTGAAGGAGGAATGGTGGAATCACAGTGGCAGTTTCCGTCTGCTTTTCAGCGAGTTTTACAAGTATTGCCTTTTCAGGGTGTTCTTTCTCTTTGCTCCCACCGAGCTTCAGGGTCCGGTGAAATAGTCGCTCCATCAATTAATCCTACTCAGGCTTTTCTTCTATCCTGGGAAACAATGCTTCAGCCTTGGTTATCTGTGTACCCGGTTGCAGCCCACCCCATTGCAGTCCATTTTCATCTGGAGCCACAGTCCAACCAAGATAAGAAAGTGCCTTTACCGCTGTTTGCGGCATGAAGGCTGAAACGAGCAGATAGACGATTCGCTGTGACTCCAGCATGCAGTACATGACCGTGGCCAACCGGTCCTTTTGCGCCGGGTCCTTGGCCAGTGTCCAGGGAGCGGTTTCATCAATATATTTATTGCCGGCCGAAACGACTTCCCAGATGCTCTGCAATGCCTTGCTGAAGGCCAGGTCCTCCAGGTGCAAATCAACCTGCCGGACCATGTCCTTGGTCTTTTCCATGTATGCCTGGTCAATCTCATTCAAAGTCGCCGGTGTCTGCACTACGCCGTCAAAGTATTTGTTGATCATTGCTGTTGAACGATTGAGTAAGTTCCCCAGGTCATTGGCCAGGTCCGAGTTGATGCGATGCACCAATGCCGAATGTGAGAAATCCCCATCCAGGCCGAATGGAACTTCACGCAGAAGGAAATAGCGGATAGCATCAACGCCATATTTATCCACCAGCATGTTTGGTTCAACCACGTTTTGCAGGCTTTTGCTCATCTTTTGGCCTTCGATGGTCCACCAGCCGTGGGCGAATACCTTTTTCGGCAGAGGCAGGCCTGCGGCCATCAGGAACGTCGGCCAGTAGACAGCGTGGAAGCGCAAAATGTCTTTACCGATCAAATGGGCATTGACGGGCCAGAACTTGTTGAAGTTCTCCGAGCCATCGGGATAACCCAGCGCAGTAATATAATTGGCAAGGGCATCGAACCAGACATAAATAATGTGTTTATCGTTGCCGGGGACCGGAATACCCCAGGTAAAGGTAGTGCGGGAGACGGAGAGATCACGCAACCCTTCCTTGACGAAAGATATTATTTCATTGCGGCGGGATTTGGGCTGGATAAAATCCGGATTGGCTTCAATATGGGCCAGGAGTTGCTCCTGATATTTGCTCATCCTGAAGAAGTATGACTCTTCCTTGAGTTTCTCCGTGGGGCGGTTACAGTCGGGGCATTTGTAGTCGATAAGCTGGGTTTCTGTCCAGAATGTCTCACAGGGGGTGCAGTACCAGTCTTCGTACTCACCAAGATAGATGTCCCCCTTCTCCAAAACATCCTTGAATAATTTCGACACCCCGTTTTTGTGCCGCTCCTGGGTGGTACGAATAAAATCGGTATGGGAGATGTCGAGCTTTTCCCAGAGTGCCTGGAAACGTTTCATTACCCGGTCTGCCAGTTCCTGTGGCGTTTCACCCGCGGCATTGGCTGCTTTTTCTACCTTCTGGCCATGTTCATCGGTGCCGGTGAGAAAAAAGACTTCGTAGCCCTTGAGACGTTTGTAGCGGGCCAGAACATCTGCTGCCAGTGTGGTATAGGCGTGCCCGATATGGGGAACGTCATTCACGTAATAGATGGGGGTGGTAACGTAAAAGGCTCGGCTCATCCTTTCTCCTTTTTGGGCTTGTCGGCGTTTTTGGCTTTGCGATCCTTGCGATTTCTGTTCCCCTGATTACCAGTTGAGGCGTTTTTTGCCTCCCCCTTGGCCGGTTCTTCCACATCTGCTTTTTGCTGTTTCTTCTGGCGTTCAGAAATATGTTCCGGTTTTATGTCATCGCCTTTGATTGTTACCAGGCCGTTGCTTTCCGATTTGACTGTAACCGTTCCCTGCAGCACATTCAATTTTACCACTTCTCCCTCAACAGAGCCGCATTTGACATGCTTGCCGCACTTTGGCAGGCATTTTCGCAGGGAACAGTAGGTGTCGAATTCATAGGAGAGGCAGCAGAGCAACCTGCCGCACTGGCCCGAGATTTTGGTGGGATTCAGTGCCAGGTTTTGTTCTTTGGCCATTTTGACCGAGACCGGTTCGAATTCCCGAAGATAGGAAGAGCAGCAGAGCTCTCTGCCGCAGATGCCGATCCCTCCAACCATTTTGGATTCATCCCGCACCCCGATCTGACGCATTTCAATGCGGGTGTGGAAGGCGTGGGCAAGATCCTTTACCAGTTCCCTGAAATCAACTCTGCCATCGGCGGTAAAATAGAAAATGGCTTTACTGCCGTCGAAAAGGTACTCGACACGGACCAGCTTCATGTCCATGCCGCGTTCCTTGATCTTTGCCAGGCAGAAGCGGCGGGCCTCTTTTTCCTTGGAAGCATTTGCGGCAACCGTATCCAGATCGGCAGGCTCGGCCTTCCTCAAGATATTTTTCAGCCCCTCATGGAGGCTTGCTTCATCAAATTCCCGGGGTGCTACAACAACCGAACCGAGACTCTTGCCCCGTTCCGTTTCGACGATCACCTTGTCTCCGGCTTTCAGTTCAATATTGTTTGCATTGAAATCGTAGAGCTTACCGGCGGTATTGAATTGAATCTTCACAATCTTGATCAATATATGACCTCCAGGGAATTTAATCCCAATATTAGATAGTTAAGGTGTGTGCCCTTAACTCGCAGCCCGGAAGGCTGCACTGTTGTCAGTCTGCAAGTTTCATGAATAGAACTTCCAGAGCCAATCGTGTATTTACATTGCGCAACAGGGCAGATCGAGTCGCTGCAACATTTTCTATCTTTTCCATCACCCTGGCTTGAGAAACTGTTTTTGCCTTTTCTTCAAGAAGTAACGATAGATCGCCATTGACGATCTCAGTTCCACCAGCCTTGATCAAAAGCAAGTCACGGAGAAACGAGGTCAGCACTTCAAGCAACTGGACAGCTTTCTCCTTATCTGCAGCAATCTCTTCCGCAGCCAGAAAAAGTGGGGTGATATCCGCCATGCCCAGGCCGAGGATTCTGCTCAGGAGCTGTTTCCTTTCCGAAAGCACTTCACCCTTGCTTATTTCAAGTGCTTTTTTCATGCTGCCGCCGGCAAGGGACGCACCTAAGCGTGCAGATTCGACGTCAACTCCGTTATTAACCATATATGCCGCTATCGTTTCTTCTGAAAGTGCATGAAAAACAAGACGCTGGCAGCGGGAGACAATGGTGGGCAGTACCAATGTGCTCTGGGAAGTCACCAGAATGATGAGGGCATTTCCCGAAGGTTCTTCCAGTGTTTTAAGCAGGGCATTACCGGCTGCCTGGTTGAGACGTTCCGCTCCATCAATAATGCAGGCTTTCTTTGGCGCTTCAAAGGGGCGGTAGGCAAGCTCTTTCTGCAGTTCCCTGATCTGGTCAATCTTGATGAAGGCGCCATCAGGTTCAATCAGATGTAGATCCGGGTGTTGATTGGCTGCTATTTTACGGCACGGCGGGCAGAGACCGCAGCCACTCCCTTTTGCGCAGAATACGGTTTCGATGAGGGCCAGGGCGGTGGTCTTTTTTCCGCATCCTTCAACCCCTTCGAAAAGATAGGCATGGGCCAGCCTACCTGCCGCCAGGGAGCGCTGGAGAATGGCAATGCAGCTGTCCTGGCCGAGGATGTTGGTAAAGGACATCAGCTAGTTCCCCGTGATTCTGGAGAGAACCGCGGCCTTAATTGCTGTGTGTGTCTCCTCAACATCTCTGCTGCCGTCAATGGTGATAAATCTATCTTTTTCAGTCGCTGCCAATTGCAGATAGCCTTGCCGGACCCTCTGGTGAAATTGTGCCGATTCCAGCTCAAAACGCTCTTCTCTCGCGCCCATTGAGCTGTTGATGCGAGCTAAGGCACGCTTCAACCCGACTTCAACAGGGCAGTCCAGTAATACGGTCAGCTGCGGTTTGACCCCGGCAGTAGCCATCTCATTCAACTGATTGATCCTTGCCAGGTCAAGGCCTCTGCCGTAGCCCTGGTAGGCAGTTGTGGCGTCGATAAAACGGTCACAGAGAACGATGACGCCCGCTGCCAGGGCAGGTTTGATGATTTCTTCCACATGCTGGGCCCTGGCTCCGGCATAAAGCAGTAGTTCAGCCGACGGTGTCATGACTTTGTTTGCAGCATCCAGCAGAACAGCTCGCACCTGATCGGCAATGGGGCAACCACCAGGTTCGCGCGTCAGGAGCACCTTGAACCCCTGATCAGTAAGGTCTTGTTTTAGAAGCTTGATCTGGGTTGTCTTGCCGCATCCTTCGATGCCTTCAAATGTGATGAAACCGGCCATGGCAAGCGCTCCACTGAGTGAAAAATCACTAAATTATATGGGAGGGGGTGGAATTAATCAAGACAAAATCGCGTCAAAACCGCATATGTATTGAAAGAAAAAAGGCATTTGTTTATAGTAAGCCGTCAGCAGTTTAATTATTTTCAAGCAGAAGGAATCATGCTCACGAAATGGTAAGGCCAATAGCAGATCTGGAAAATGCAATCAGTTATCGATTCAAGGATCGCTCTCTTTTGAATGAAGCGCTGACACATCCGTCCTTTGTCAATGAAAGTGGTGGCAAGGTGACAAATGATAATCAGCGCCTTGAATTTCTGGGGGATGCAGTAATCGGGTTGCTGTTGAGCCAAGAGATCTTCTTGCGGTATCCCCAGAGCCGTGAGGGCGAATTGACCAGGATCAGGTCTTCCCTGGTTGATGAGGCGAGTCTGGCCCTACTTGCCGGAATGATTGATCTGGGTAGCTATCTGCTCCTTGGCCGAGGTGAAGAAAAAACCGGTGGCAGAGATAAACCCTCACTCCTTGCCGATGCCTATGAGGCGCTGATGGCGGCTGTTTATCTCGATGGGGGACTTGAGGCGGTGGCAGTTCTTATTCGAACTCATTTTTCGGTTTTGCTGGAGCGTCCTGGTCCTCAGGCATCAGCAAGTGATTACAAGACCCAGTTCCAGGAACTGGCCCATCTATTGACAAGCCTTGCGCCCCGTTATTTGTTGCAGGGTCTATCCGGACCGGATCATCAAAGAATTTTTTCGGTGGTGGTTTTTGTTGGTGATGACCTGATGGGGCATGGCTCGGGGCGGAGCAAAAAAGAGGCTGAACAGGCTGCAGCACGGGAGGGAATCCTGGTGCTGAGCACGCCGCAATCAATCATGATTGCCACGGTCCCCTTCTTCATTTCCCATCAAGGCTGCCCCCACCAATGCGTCTTCTGCAATCAGACTAAGATTGCCGGGATCAGTGAGAGTATCCCCGATGAAGCTGAAATTGAAGCGAAAGTTGCCGCTTATCGTCTCACGGCAGGAGGAGGTCCGATACAGGTCGCCTTTTTCGGAGGTACTTTTACAGCCCTCCCAAGGCCTGTGCAGCTTAAGCTTTTGCAACCGCTGCAACCATTAATTGCAACGGGAGAGGTTGTCTCCGTACGCGTGTCTACCCGGCCCGACTGCATTGACCTTGATACTGCCCGTTTCCTGCACAGCATGGGAGTCGGCATCGTTGAACTGGGAATTCAGTCCATGGCTGATGATGTCCTCTGTTGTTCCGGTCGAGGTCATACTGCTGCAGATGTTGAGCAGGCAGCCTCTATTCTTCAGGAAGCAGGACTGCTGATGGGGGCCCAGTTGATGCCCGGGCTTCCCGGCGACACACCTGGAACAGCTTTGGAGTCACTGGAACGGGTCATCAAGCTTCGTCCTCACTGTCTCCGGATTTATCCCACTCTTGTCATTAGTGGCACACCTCTGGCTGAATTATATGCACAAGGCCGCTATGAGCCGCTGACGATGGATAACGCCATCAGGCTTTGTGCCGCAATGCTCCATCGTGCCTGGAATGCTGATCTGCCGGTGATTCGCATGGGATTACAGCCTACCACCGAGCTTGAGGCTGCCGGGACGATCCTTGCCGGTCCCTATCATCCGGCATTCCGCTATCTTGTGGAAGCTGAACTTTGCCTGCAACTCCTTGGCATGCTGATCAAGGACATAAAGGAATTTTCCAAGGTTACCATTTACTGTGCACCATCAAGAATTTCGACGGTGACAGGTCATAAACGGGCCAATGTTCAATTAATTGAACAGATATATGGAGTAACGGTTCAAAAGGTGCGGAGTAATCCAGATCTTTCCTCTTTTGAAATCATTGTAGAAGCAAATGGTGAGGTCTTCAGAGGAAATTTGCTGCACGAGCTGGATTCCCAGCAATATCTTGCCGAGGCGAAAGAAGAAAAAAGGAGGTCAGTTTGACCAAAGAGCAGTTCCATTCCGGGTTTGTTTCCATCATCGGCCGGCCCAACGTGGGAAAATCCACGCTGTTAAACCGCATTTTAGGTGACAAAATTGTCATCACTTCCGATAAACCACAGACCACCAGAAATCGCATTCAGGGTATCCATAACCTGCCCGACTGCCAGATCGTCTTTATTGATACCCCCGGCATTCATCGTGCCAGGTCCAGATTGAACAAGTACATGGTGGATGTGGCCCTCTCCTCCATCAAAGAAGTGGATGTGATTCTCTTTTTAGTGGAGGCGGATGCCAAGCCGGCTAACCAGGAGGAAATGATCCTGGGGGCGCTGGCAAATGCCGAGGCACCGGTGGTGCTTGTCATAAATAAGGTGGACCTGGTGGCTAAGGAAATCCTGCTGGAAAAAATTGCAACCTACTCTTCCCTCTACCCATTTAGCGAAGTGATCCCATTATCAGCTCTAAACGGAGACGGGGTCGATAGACTGATTCAGATTGTTCGTGGCATGCTGCCGGAAGGCCCGGCCTATTTTCCTGACGATATCCTGACTGATTTGCCGGAGCGGTTCATTGTGGCCGAAATAGTCAGGGAAAAGATCTTTCGTCTGACCCACGACGAGGTCCCCTATTCGGTGGCGGTGGTTGTGGAGAGTTTCAAAGAACGTGCCGATGGCCTGATTTCAATTTCGGCTGTCATTAACGTTGAGAGAGATTCGCAAAAGGGAATCGTTATTGGCAAGAAAGGCGAATTGCTGAAGAAAATAGGCATCCAGGCGCGGCGTGAGATAGAAGAGTTGCTTGATGCGAGGGTTTTTTTGGAGCTTTTCGTCCGGGTAAGTCGTGAGTGGAGTGAAAACAAGCAGATGCTGAAGGAGTTTGGATACGAATGAAACCTTTGATAGCTATAGTCGGACGGCCCAATGTGGGCAAATCCACCCTTTTTAATCGTATTGTAGGACGCCGGAAGGCTATGGTCGACGACATGCCTGGAGTGACGCGTGATCGCAACTATGCCGATGTAAATCGTTTTGATGTGCCATTTATCCTCATCGATACCGGCGGTTTTGAGCCTGCAACCAACGACCGCCTGTTGCAGCAGATGCGAGAGCAGTCACAGTTGGCAATGGAGGAGGCGGATCTGATCCTTTTCGTCATGGACGGGAGAGACGGTCTGACCCCGCCCGACGTGGAAGTTGTCGAGATGCTCCGTCGCGTCAACAAGCCGGTATTTTATCTGATCAACAAGATCGATGGTGAAAACCAGGAAGCAGCAGTAGGCGATTTTTACAGCCTTGGGGTCGAGCATATTTTTACCGTATCTGCGGAACATAATCGCGGTATCGGCGATCTGATGGATGAAGTTATTGCCGCCTTGCCCAAAAGGACTGTACCTGACACGGAAGAAGAGATAACGAAAATTGCCGTCATCGGCCGGCCGAACGTCGGCAAATCAACATTGGTCAACCGCCTGCTTGGGGTTGAGCGGGTGGTTGCCGAATCCCACCCCTGGGACTACCCGGGATTCCATTGATACCTATTTTACCAGCAACAAAAAACGTTACCTGCTCATCGACACCGCCGGAATAAGGCGTAAGGGTAAAACCACAGAAAAGGTTGAAAAATACAGTGTCGTTGACTCACTGCGCAGTATTGATCGTGCCGATGTGGTGCTTATCGTCATTGACGCCGAAGAGGGGGTCACCGAACAGGATACAAAGATAGCTGGTTATGCATATGAAGCCGGACGGGGCTGCATTTCCATTGTCAATAAATGGGATGCAGTCACCAAGGACAACGCGTCCGTGGGTAAATTCACTGAACAAATACGGATGGAGTTCAAATACCTTCCTTTTGCCCCAATAGTCTTCGTTTCGGCCATAACCGGCCAGCGGTTGGGCAAGATCATCTCCGAGGTAGACTCTGTGATGGAGCAGTTTTCCAAGCGCATCAGTACTTCTGATCTGAACAGGATTTTCAGTAAGGCAATTGAGGAGCACAATGCGCCGCTCTACCAGGGGCGCCGGGTTAAATTCTACTTTGCCACCCAGGTTGCGACCAAACCTCCCTCAATCGTCATTTTTACCAATCAGCCTGATGGCGTTCACTTTTCCTATGAGCGATACATCGTCAACCGGTTCAGGGAAGCTTTCGGTTTCACCGGTACCCCTATGCGCCTGCTTTTCAAGGGTAGGGAAGGTCGGAAGAGGGGCTAAATCTTGCTTTACTTAGATACATGGATAGTTTAAGATCAGGCCCTGTTACTAAATCCTTATTTACTGAGCTGTGAGTTATGAGCCTTGTCGGAAATTTGGAAGATCTTGGCCTTGGCGAAATCCTGCAGATAGTCAGCCTG
This sequence comes from uncultured delta proteobacterium, assembly GCA_963780945.1. Classification (GTDB taxonomy): domain Bacteria; phylum Desulfobacterota; class Desulfuromonadia; order Geobacterales; family Geobacteraceae; genus Geotalea. The sequence continues at coordinate 19,441 of CAWAFF010000103.1, forward strand.
AGCCGAAAGTCGGGAATTCTTTGCCTGCACAGCAGGGGGAGAGAAGCCAGGATCATCTTCCGCAACGGCAGTAATGCTGATTGGGCAAGCAAGCATGTATGTGTTAAGGTGT
>CAWAFF010000104.1:0-108117 GCA_963780945.1 uncultured delta proteobacterium
ACAGCTGATCGAAACCGATATCGCGCCGCGGCTCCTTAACCTGGTCGGCAACGTGCGCACCGCCCTGTCACTTGCCAAGAGCTGATCTTCAGCAACCAAAGAGCCACCCCCCAGACAATCCAGGGCATGTTCCTCAACAGTGCCGACCTTAAACGCGAGCAGGCCTTGAAAGTGACTGAATGCTTCACTTTCAAGGCCTGCTTGTTTTTGCGGCAAGGTACTGAGAGCTCCTCAGGCACTGCTTACCGCCCTGGCCTCAGCCGGTTCAGCCCTTGCAGGAGCAGGAATCGCCAGAGGAACCACTGGTCATCCCCTCGGCGAGAACGAAGGCGGCCTGCAGCGCCGAGGTTGGGCAAAGCGGAAAACATTCCTTGCACTTCCAGCACTCCTTGGAGGCTATCTTCGGGATGAAGCAGATCCTTTTCTTTGCTCCCCGGTCGATGAATCCCAGAGCGTTCTTCTTCTTTACCTCTGTGCAGTAGCGGACGCAGAGCCCGCAATGGATGCAAAATGACTGATTTCTTTTAAACCGGTCCTTGTCCGCGCCATACTCCTCAGCCAGCGCCACCAGTTTTTCGGAATCCGGGGCATGGGCCAGCATCATCTCCACCACCGATTTCCGGATCCGGTCCAGCTTGTCAGTTCTGGTGCGCACCACGGCATTTTTCTCTGCCGGGTGAGTACAGGCGGCAACGACCATGGTCCTGCCGTTGGCTTCCACTTCCACCGAACAGACCCGGCAGCCGCCGTATGGTTCCAATTTCTGGTGATGACAGAGGGTCGGTATGGAGATCCCCAAACTCTCGGCTGCTTCCAGAATGGTCACGCCTTCCTTGACCGTAACGTCTCTGCCATCTATCTGTAAGACCAGTTCGCTCATGGTTATTTGCTCCCCCTGACAATGGTTCTTGCATCTTCAGGCAGAGAGGACGGGACCGGTTCACCTGATATCCTCTTCACCGCGCCGAAGCGGGGGGGGCACGTTTCCAGACAGGCCCCGCACTTGGTGCATTTTGCCTGGTCCACCACGTGGATCAGGTTCTTCCCGCCTTCGATCGCTCCCGCCGGACATTTTTTGCCGCAGCTCATGCAGGCCTGGCACTTCTCCGGGTCGATGTAGTAGGAGAACAGCCCCTTGCAGGTAAATGCCGGGCACCGCCCCTCGATGTGCGCCTCGTATTCATCCCTGAAGTGCTTCATCGTGCTCAGCACCGGGTTCGGGGCGCCCTTGCCCAGGGCACACAGCGAGGCACCCGAGACCTCGGTAAGTTGTTGCAGGAGCTCCAGATCCCCCATTTTCCCCCTCCCCTGGGTGATATCGGTGAGGATGGTCAGCATCTGCTGGATCCCTTCACGACAGGGAACGCATTTGCCGCACGATTCGTCGGCCAGAAAGGCGAGGAAGAACCTGGCGAAGTCGACCATGCAGGTCTCTTCATCCAGGACGATCATCCCGCCCGACCCCATCATGGAGCCGGCCTTGGTGAGCTGGTCGAAATCCACCTCCATGTCCAGCAGTGACTCGGGCATGCAGCCACCTGCCGGGCCACCGGTCTGCACGGCCTTGAATTTCTTGTCGCCGGGGATGCCACCGCCGATCTTGTAGACGATGTCCCGCAGGGTTATCCCCATGGGCACTTCCACGAGGCCGGTGTTCTTCACCTTGCCCACCAGGGAGAAGATCTTGGTGCCTTTACTCCCCGCGGTGCCGATGGAGGCAAAGGCGGCCGGCCCCTTATTGATGATGAGGGGAATATTGGCCCAGGTCTCCACGTTGTTGATGTTGGTCGGCTTGTCCCAGAGCCCTTTCACGGCCGGAAAAGGAGGCCGCGGTTTCGGTTCTCCCGCCTTCCCCTCCAGCGAACTGATCAGGGCCGTTTCCTCGCCGCAGACAAAGGCGCCGGCTCCCTGAGCCACCTCAACGGTGAAATCGAAGCCGGAGCCGAGGATGTTCTTCCCCAGAAAGCCGTACTCTTCAGCCTTTTTGAGGGCGAGGGTGATGTTTTCCACCGCCAGGGGATATTCCTGGCGGACGTAGAGAAAACCTTGGTGGGCGCCGATGGCATAGGCCCCGATGATCAGTCCTTCCAGGACCGCGTGCGGGCTCCCCTCCAGCAGGGCCCGGTCCATGAACGCTCCGGGGTCCCCCTCGTCGGCATTGACAATCACATACTTTACCGGATCAGGGCTGTTGCGGGTGAATTCCCACTTGTTCCCGGAAGGAAAGCCGCCTCCCCCCCGACCCCGCAGTCCCGATTCCTTCACCTGCGCCCACCACCTGCTCCGGTTGCATCTGACAGAGCGCTTTTTCCAGGGCGCAATAGCCGCCGATCGCCAGATAATCTTCGATACTGGTCGGGTCGACCTTGATGTTGTTGCCGATCAAGAGTCGCAACTGATTCTTGTAAAAGGGGATTTCCATCTCATGGACGACCGGTTCACCGGTGGCGGGATCCACATAGAGCAGCCTGTCGATAACCTTCTTTTCAAGCACGCTGGCTATGACCTCTTTGGCGTCGGCCGGCTGCACCTTGAGATAGCAGATTTCGTCGGGATAGACAACGATCAGGGGTCCTCTCTCACAGAAGCCGGGGCAGCCTGTTTCCCTGATCTCGATCCTGCTTTCCAGGCCCTGTTCCCTGATCTCGTTCTTCAAGGCGGTGACCAGGTTGGCCGCGCCGAGAGCGAGACATCCGGAGCCGGTGCATACGGCAATGCAGGGTCTGTTGGGATCCCTGGACGAGATGACATCCTTCCTTAATGCTTCGAATTCAGCTGATGAATTTATCTTTGACATGATCTTCCCTTACTCGTAGGTTTTCAACACATCTTCCAACTGGGCCGGGGCAAGGTTGCCATGGTACTCGCCATCGACCACCATGACCGGTCCCAGAGCACAGCAGCCGATGCAGTTGACGGTTTCCAGGCTGAACTTGAGATCAACGTCCGTTTCCCCAGGCTTGATGCCGGTCAGTTCTTCAACGGTATCAAGAACACGTTGTGCACCACGGACATGGCAGGCGGTGCCCATGCAGACATGAACCTCATGACGTCCCTTGGGGACCAGGCTGAAAGATTTATAAAAGGTGGTGATGTGCTGAATGCGGTTCATGGGTACGTCCAATCGCTCGCTGACCCTTTCCAGTACTTCCTTGGGCAGCCAGTGGTTTTCGCTCTGGATATTGATCAATATCTGTAATGAGCGAACTGTCTTTGCACCCGTGCTTGTCGATAATCTGGTCAATCCTGTCAATGTCCATGGCTCTTTGCTCCCTTGATCTTCTCTGAGTTACCCCTGATTCTTAACCCCACCTGTCCTCCCCTTATCGTAAGGGGAGGGGACGCAAGGATGAGGCACAGTCTGAATCGCCACCAGAATCTTCCCCATCTCGTACCCCCTCTTGAGTTAAGAGGGGGACAGGGGGAGTTATGCCCCACCGCCGTGAGCGAACAGGGCAGGATCAGGCGACGGCATAACGTTTCTGGCTTTCGTTGTACCTGATCAAGCCCTGTTGTGACGAAACATTGAGGTGTCTGGCCACTTCGGCCGGATCCAGCTTCAAAACCTCGGCGATCTCCCTGGTGGAAAGGGGGTTCTTTCCCAGGAGGGTGAGGATTTGACTGATGGCCAGATTTTCGGCAATCACCTCACGGATCAAGGTGTCTACCTCGGGACTGCTGAAGAATTTGTCATATTCCTCTTCGGTTTTGAAACGGACTCTCAGCCTCTCCCGTTCCACCAGCTTGAGGAAGGGGAGGATCTTTTTGACCGCGGTAAATTTCAGCTTCAAGGCCTCTTTATCTAAGCCCTCGCTGGAGCCGATCGGTCCCAGCTCTTTGAGCTTGCGGCCAAAGTCGTTCATTACTTCGGCGTAACGCATCCCCTCAGAGGCGGAGATCCATTCCAGCCGTAACCGGTCAGGATTGACCCCCACCTGTTCGAGGACCCTCTTGGCCAGATGCATCATGCTCAGGGCATCGTAATTGCCTTCGGTGACATAATGGCATTCGCCAAGCCAGCAGCCGGCGACGAATACCCCGTCCGCTCCTCTTGGCGAAAGCGCGCAGTACAAAGTCCAGGTCTACCCTGCCTGAGCACATTACACGGATGATCTTTGTTTCAGTTGTATATTGCAGTCTGGAAACTCCAGCCAGGTCGGCAGCGCCGTATGCTCACCAAGTACACAAAAAGCCAACGACCCGCGGTTTAAACTCAAGGCTTGTATTCATGTTTCGTCTCCTTTCTCACCGGCAATGTCCGGCTCGGTGCTTAGCGGCCATAAACTATTCAGCTGCTCATTTGCAGCGTTCACTGCTTCTTAACCCCTCCCGACCTCCCCTTAGCTTAAGGGGAGGAGGATTATTATCCCCCCCCTCTTAAGCTAAGAGGGGGCTGGGGGGAGTTATGTTTTGGCCTGGGGTCGCTGTCAATCAAGTTCCGGCAGCGCCGCGTCAATCTGGGACCAGATCTCCTGGTTCGTAAAGTGCTTCAGGTAAATGGCGCCGGTCGGACACTTGGTGTTGCACAGACCGTCTCCCTTGCACAGAACCGGGTTGACTGTGGCCTCTTTACCGTAGGGAGTGTCCTCAAACTCTATGGCGCCGTACTTACAGGCGGTAATACAGGCCCCGCACGCCACGCAATCGCTTTTGACGACATCGCAGACTGCCCCGGAGGCGGCAACGGAGGTGCGGGTGAGCAGGTTGATCGTTCGACCGGCAGCACCGTAAGCCTGGCTTATGGTTTCGGTGATATGTTTCGGGTAGTGGGCCAGGCCGCACAGGAAAATGCCATCGGCGCCAAAGTCGACCGGCCGCAGCTTCACGTGGGCTTCCTGAAAGAAACCATCGGCGTTTAAGGCTACCTTGAACAGCTTCGCCATTTCGACGCTCGATTCCGAGGGGATGACGGCGGCAGCCAGAACCAGCAGGTCGGCATCCAGCGTAAGTTTCTGGCCGAGGACCGGGTCCGGTACGGTTATCCGGATGATGGGCCGCCCCCCTTCCGTGGCTGCTTCCACGACAGGATTGTCGGCAGGCTCATAGCGGATGAATTTCACGTCTCTGTTGGAGGCTTCCCGGTAGTAGTCTTCTTTGAAACCGTAGGTCCTCATGTCCCGGTAGATGACATAGATTTCCATGTCAGGGTTGAGTTCCTTCAGCTTCAAGGCGTTTTTGATGGATTGGCTGCAGCAGACGCGGCTGCAGTAATTTCTGTCGCTCTGCCGGCAGCCGACGCACTGTATCATGACCAGGCTCTGGGCGCCCAAGGTCTGTTCATCCCCTTTGGCGATGCGCTCCTCGAGTTCGAGGGAAGTGAGGACCCGGTCGTTCTGCCCGTAGAGGTATTCCGTGGGTTTGTATTCAACGGCCCCCGTGGCAAGGATGGCGGCGCCATGCTGGATCTCCCTGGCGCGCCCTTCGGAGACTATATTGGTCACAAAATTGCCGACATAACCGGATACGTCGGTGATGGTGGCGTCAAGGGCGACATGGATCGATGGGTGGCGGTACACCTTGCGAATGAGATCCTCCAGCATGGGCTGAACTGCAAGGCCATCCAGGGTGTAGTGGATTCTGCGGGCCATGCCCCCCAGGTCTGAGCTTTTTTCCACCAGGTAGACTTCGAAGCCGATGTTGGCCATGCTCAGGGCGCTGGTCATGCCGGCCATGCCGCCACCCACCACCAGCGCGGCCTTGTTGACCGGCAGCTGGAACTCCTGCAAAGGCTCCAGGTGGGCGGCTCGCGCCACGGACATCCGGACGATGTCCTTGGCCTTGTCGGTGGCGCCTTCCTTGTCCCTGGAGTGAACCCAGGAACAGTGCTCCCGGATGTTGGCGAATTCAAAATAGTATTGGTTGAGTCCAGCTTCACGACAGGTGTCCCGGAACAGCGGCTCGTGGGTCCGGGGAGTACAGGCCGCCAGCACGACGCGGTTCAAGTTATGTTCAACGATGGCATCCGCTATCAGCTGGGCGTTTTCCGTGGAACAGGCAAACATGTTCCGCGCGGCGTAGACAACATTGGGCAGACCGGCGGCGTAATCGACGAGGGCGGGGGTGTCCACCACACGGCCAATATTGGCGCCGCACAAACAGACGACCACACCGATCCTGATGTCTTCTTTAGATACCTCTTTTTCCGGTGGGTATACCCGCTCACGGGACAGGTCGCCGCGGCGGTAGGAAAGGAGCTCGCTGCACAGGGCATTGGCGCCGCCGGCGGACACTACCGATTCCGGGATGTCGGCGGGGCCCATGAAGGCACCGCTGACAAAAATGCCGGGACGGGTGGTCTCAATGGCGTTGGCTGGCTTGGTTTGGCAGAAGCCATGCTCGTTCAGCTCGACGCCGAACGTGGTGGCCATGGTCCGGACGTCGGCCGGAGGATTCAGACCCACCGACAGCACCACCAGATCGAACTCCTCCTCCTTCACCCCTTGATCAAAGGTGGAGTAGCGGATACTCACGTTCCTGGTTTCCGGATTCTCCTTCCCAATTGAGACGTAACTCCTGATGAAACGGACGTTGGGAAGCTTTTCCGCGCGCTGGTAGAATCGCTCGAATTCCTTGCCAAAGGCACGGATATCGTTGTGGAAGATGGTAGCTTCCATGCCGGGGTCATGGTCTTTGGTAAGAATCACCTGCTTTTGGGTGTAAGCGCAGCAGACTGCGGAACAGTAGCTGTTCCCTCCTTCCGGATTCACCTGCCTGGAACCGACACACTGGATCCAGGCAATCTTCTCCGGGTGTTTCTTGTCGGAAGGGCGCCTGATCGTCCCCTCGAAGGGGCCGGTGGAACTGAGATCCGCTCGAGTTCGAGGCTGGTCACCACGTTCTCATAGATGCCGTAGCCATAGTCGCTCCGGATTCGGGATCAAAGGTTTCGAAGCCCGGAGAGAGCACGATCGCCCCCACCTTGACCTCGACAGTCTCTTCCTCCTGGTGAAGATCGATTGCATTGGGCTTGCAGACCCCTTCGCAAATGGTGCATGAACCATCCTTCAGATAGAGGCACGCATCCGGGTCCACATAAGGAATCAGGGGCAGCGCCTGGGAAAAATGAATATGAATGGCTTTATTGGTGGAAATATTCTGGTTGTATGGGTCGGGAACCTTGACAGGGCAGTATTCCACGCAGATGTTGCACCCCGTGCATTTCTCCTCAATCACATAACGGGGCTTCTTCACCAGAGTGACCTTGAAGTTTCCGGCCTTTCCCCTTGACACTCTCGACCTCGGTATAGGTCAGGATCTCGATGTTCGGATGCCTGCTGCATTCGTTGAACTTGGGAGATTCGATGCACATGGAGCAGTCATTGGAGGGGAAGGTCTTGTCCAGCTGCGACATCTTGCCGCCGATTGCGGGCGCCTTGTCGATGAGATAGACCTTGAAGCCAGCGTTGGCAAGATCAAGGGCAGACTGGATACCGCTGATACCTCCACCGACCACCAGAACATCAATAAAGTTTTTCTGTGCCATGTCATTTTCCACCGTGAGCATCCCCTTAATTTGCTATCTGTGCTTAAAAAGCAGACCTTCGCACCCTCCCCCGGCCCCTCCCATCGAAGGGAGGGGGCTCAAATCCCCTCTCCCCTGGTGGGAGAGGGTAAGGGAGAGGGGGAAAAGCGCAGGCTGCAAAAACCTCTGCCTTCGGTCCTAAATCAGTTCCTGGATAATTTCCGTGATGTCCTTGATTTCAAGGACCACGCCCTCATCGAGAGATAGCCTGCTGTCTTCAAAATTGGTTATGCAATAGGGACAGGAAGTGGCCAGCACCTCGGCCCCGACCGCGACGGCCTGTCCAACTCTCAGATCGGAGAACCGCTCTTCCTTGGGAGTTTCCACCCAGATCCTGCCGCCGCCCCCGCCGCAGCAGAGGCTGTTTTCCCGTGAATCGGCCATTTCCACCAGTTCGAGGCCGGGGACCGCCTTCAGGATCTCCCTCGGCTGGTCATAGATGCCGTTGTGGCGACCCAGGTAACAGGGATCGTGATAGGTGACTTTCTTCGCGTATTCCTTGTTGAGCTTAAGCCGGCCGTCCTTGATCAACTCGTTCAGGTAATCGGTGATGTAGACGACTTCGAAGTTGACCATGAACTCGGGATACTCGTTCTTGAAGGTGTGGTAGCTGTGGGGGGAGGAAACGAGGATCTTTCTGACGCCGTTATCGATAAAGTTCTGGATGTTTTCCTTGGCGAGCTTCCTGAAAAGGTCTTCGTTGCCGGTCTTGCGGATGCTTTCGCCGCAGCAGCTCTCCTTGGAACCGAGGATGCCGAACTTGACCCCGGCCTTGTTGAGGACAGCGGCCGTGGCAGCGGCCACCTTCTTCAATCTCGGGGCATAGCTTAAATAGCAGCAGGAGAAATAGAGGACCTCCATCTCCCTGGTGAACTGCTTTACCGCCAGGCCTTGCGCCCAGTCGCCCCTCTTGCTGCGCTCGTCATTGAAGGGGTTTCCTTCCCCCATCAGCCCCACGCTCACCGTGCGCAGCGGTTCCATGGCAGCGGAAAAACCCCGTTCTGGGTGGCAATCCTGCGCAGGGCGACCCCGGACTCTATCTGTTTCACACCTCTCGGGCAGTTCTGGGGACACCTGCCGCAGGTGCTGCAGCGCCAGATGTCTTCGCTTTCAATCTCGGTCAGGCCCAGGCTGGCCTGGCGGACCAATTTGCGCATACTGAACGATCGAACCCGGTTCCACGGGCACACGGAATCGCACTTGCCACATTGGTAGCAGAATTTGAAGGCATCTCCGCCTTCTTCTTTAATGACATCAATAATCTCTTTGAAAGGGGCGACAGTTTCCACTTTTCATATCCTTTTGATGGGCTCAGCCGAACCAGTGACAATTCATTGTAGGGGCACCCCTTGCGGGTGCCCGAAAACAGGATGCCCTGTTAGAAAACAGGATACCCGCGAGGGGTATCCCTACGTTTAGTCGTTCTGCGACAGGCGGGCAATGGTATCCATAATCTTCTGGGCGCCGTGCTTGTTGAGCAGCGATTTCAGACCGATCTCCACTTCGCCCAGCGCAGGCTCCTCCTCGACCCTTTCCTCATCCCTTTCTTCGTAGGTCAGGGCTCCGGGACGGCATACCTGAACGCACATGGGCATCTCTTCGTCCTCACACATGTCGCATTTCAGGGGCAGACCGGAATCCGGCTCCTTGAAAAGATCCCGGGAAGGGCAGGAAGCGGGACAGAAGTTGCACTCGGTGTATTGTTTGCCGTGGATCTTGAAGGTCTGCCTGCCGGTACATTCGGCCGAAGTATACTCACCGGCTCGCAGCGGAACATACACGTCATTGACCAGATCCTGGACCACCCGGATCCGGGAACGCGCCGGATTGAAACTGCTGTACTTGGGGCTGGAGTGAAACCCGGAACAAGCCACCTCGCACGCACGGCAACCGATACATTTATCAAGATCGACTTTTATCTCTCTCACCATCTTCTTCTTTGACTGATTGCTCATGGCTGCTATCCTCTTGACTGTAGTTCGTTGATCTTTGGGCCGAATTTACTCCTGGGGGGCGCCTCCGTCGGCTGTCAGAATACCCCTCTGGATGAAGTCTTCGCTGACAAAGTCCAACTTCAACTCGGTCCAGCGTCTCCCTGGTGGGAATCCCGTCATTGGTCCACCCCTTGAACTCATAGTAGGCATCAAGGTGTTTTTGCTCCATCTCCGGGTCCCGTATCTTCCAATGGTCTTCGGGCGGCTTTTCCACGTTGCGCCTCAGGCCCCTTCTGATGTTGAGAGCTCTGACCAGGTTGCGGTTCCGTCTGGAAACCTCCAACAGCCCGTCCGAATCGAGCTCGATCCCGGATGCCAGGCCGATGATTTCCGGGAGGTTGAACAGGTGATAGGGAGGCGAACCGCCGAACTGCCCCCGGAACGACGACAGCCAGGCGCAGGTGCCAATGGAGTCATCCACGTAGTGCATGGCCTCGTTCCAGTCGCAGACATTAACCGAGGCCTCAATGGGCATATGCTGCTTTGGCTCCCACTCCAGCAGCCATTTCTTGAACCGCTCCGGAGCGGCAGACCAGTTTTCAACAAACTTCTTGCGCTTCTCCGGGTTGGCGATGGGTGCCTGGGGGAAGGAGCCCTCGATCTGGGTGATATTCATCTTTTCACCGGTGCAGTACATGAGGAAAAACGGGTAGTTGACTACCCCCAGCTTGAGCGGCACCTGCTCGACTCTTTTGGTGGTGTTGTGATCAAAGGCTTCCGCCCCGTTGCCGATCTGCTGGGCAGCCCTGGAAACACCGTTGGCCAGCACATCGCCGATTCCCTCCCGCCGGACAACTTTTTCCAGGAGATAAAAGAATCTCCCGGCACCGTCGGCGGGAAAATCCGGCAGCTCCTTGTCCGTCAGGATACCGGCCTCAAATAGCTCGATGGCAAAGGCCAGGACCTGGGGGGTCGAGAATCCATCCAGTCCGTAGGCGCTGGTGAGGCCGAGGATATTATAATTGAAGTCGATCTCTTCGAAGGCCGCCATGCTGTAGGTGAGCTTGTTGAAGCATTTGAGAAAATAGGTATGCCTTCCCGGATAGGAAATCGTGTAATGGCAGTCCTTGGGGCAGTTGTAACACCCCGAATCACGGGTGCGCACCTCTTTCCAGAGCCCTACCCACTGCTCCTCGCGCTCCTTGCTCCAATAGTCTTTTCTCCGGATGCGGGCATTGCCCCAGGCAAAATTGTCCACATGGAAGCTTTCATTGTGGTCGTGGGCCATGGGGTCGCCGCAGTTCTTGTTGTCGTAAATCTCGGCATACTTGCCGCGGCACGTCTCCCAGAGCTTTGCCGACTGGGCAACATAGACATCCTTGGTCCCGCGCACCGCAATGGCCTTCAGCCCCTTGGCCCCCATGACCGCCCCCACCCCGTGGCGGGAGGCGCTGGAGTTGGCATGCTCGATGGTGGCCTGGAAAACCTTGTTTTCACCCGCCAGCCCGATGGCCGCCACCTGGATCTTCTGATCCTTCAACTCCTTTTGCAGGAGCGTTGCGGTCTCCTGACAGCCCTTCCCCTGGAGGTGACTGGCATCACGAATCTCCACCTTGTCGTTGTTGATGTAGAGATAGACCAGGCCCGACGCCTGGCCGCTAATGACAATCTTGTCATAACCGGCAAACTTCAGTTCCGGGCCAAACCATCCCCCCATCAGGGAGTTGACGTAGAGGCCCGTCAAGGGGGAAAAAGTGCTGACAGAGGTACGGTTGGCGCCGGGCACCGGGGTGCCGTGCAGAAGGCCGGTACTGAAAATGAGCAGATTGTCAGGGGATAGGGGATCGGTCTCCGGTGGAACCCTGTCCCAGAGAATCCTTGCGGCAGTACCCTGCCCCCCCAGGTGGAGTTCGGACAATTTCTGGTCTGTCGGCACCCTTTTCACACTTCCTTGGGATAGATCAACCTCTAAATTAAACCCAGTCTCTGCGTACCTCATTGTTTACCTCTTTTGTTGTTAATGCCTGCACAACACTCCCGGACCCGAAGCAGCCTGCAACCCGGCACCTCAGTCACCGGTCAAGATCCCTCGTGCCGTTAAATCTTTACTCACATGGTCCAGTCCCGCGCCCATCAATGTCTCTCGGCTTGGGATCCCGTCAGGAGTCCAGCCCTTGAAGGCATAGTATGCATCAAGATATTGCTGCTCCAGCTGGGGATCACTGTTCTCCCAGAGGGGGGCAGAAACCTTCTCGTCGGCCCGGCGCTGACCTCTTCTGGCATTAATAGCCCTGACCAGCTGCCGGTTTCTGCGGGATATTTCCAGCAGGCCGTCCGCATCCAGCTCGATGCCGGCCGCCAGAGAGACCAGTTGCGGCAGGTTGTACAGGTGGTAGGGGGATCGGCCGCCGAACTGGCCTCTGAACGAGGACAGCAGTGAGCAGACCCCCAGGGCGTCATCCGTGTAATGCATGGACTCGTTCCAGTCAACAATGTGGACAGCCGCTTCCGTGGAAAGCTGCTGACCCGGCTCCCAGTCCAGGAACCATTTCTTGAACCTCTCAGGAGCTGCGTCCCAGCCCTTGACGAACTCTTCTCTGGCTGCCTTTTCCGGAATGGGGAGCTGGGGGAATGAGCCTTCAATCTGGGTGATATCCATCTTGTCCCCGGCGGCATACATGAGGAAATAGGGGTAATTGGCCGTTTCACGCTTGAGGGGGAGCTGACTGGCCTTTTTCACCGCCAAGACGTATGCTTCCGCACCCTTGCCAATCTGGCCGGCTGCCTGATAGAGGCCCTCGGCGAGGACCGCTCCGATACCCTGGCGCTGGGCAACCTTCTCCAGCAGGTAAAGGCGTCTGCCAATGTCATCGGCCGGGAAATCGGGCAGCTCACTCTCGGTCAAGATGCCGGCTTGCTGAAGATCCTCTACAAAGGCAAACATTTGCACCATGGCGGCTTCGTCCAAGCCGTAACTCTGCATGGCAAAAAGAACATCATAATCAAGCTTCAGATCTCCGTAGGCAGCCATGGCATAGGCGTGCTTGCTGTAGCCCTTGAGAAAATACTTCCGCTCACCCGGCAGGGAAAGGACCTTGTGGCAGCTCTTCGGGCAATTGTAGCAACCGGTGCCGCGCAGCATTTCACTTTTTTCGACCACCGTCTCCCGTACTTCTTCCATTTCCTGGCTATAGTTTTCCCACTGGTAGCTGATCTCCTCCCGCTCCACTCGCACGTCCCACGCGTGGGCCTGCTCGCTCGGCCAAAGGCCCTTGACCCCCTGGGACAGGAGATGTTTCACATGCCATGATTTATCATCTTCGTTCAAGAGCAGATCGCCGCAGGACGGGTTGTCATAGATCGCCCCATAGAGAGTGTCACAGAGGGCGAAGAGTTCAGCCGGCCGGGCGATGCTGAGATCCTCAGTGCCACGTACCGCTATTGCCTTCAGCCCCTTGTTCCCCATGATCACGCCGACGCCCTGGGAGGCACTGCTGTTGGCGTGTTCAATGCTGGCCTGGCAGACCTTGTTTTCCCCAGCCAGACCAATGGCGGCCACCTGGATGTTGGGGTCCTGCAACTCTTTCTGGATGAGCGCTGTGGTCTCCATGGCGCTTTTCCCCTGGAGATGGCCGGCATCACGGATCTCTATCTTGTTGCCATGGATCCACAGGTAGACGGGGCTGGCTGACATGCCGCGGATGATGATGCGGTCATAGCCGGCATGCTTTAACTCCGGGGCGAAAAAGCCTTCAAAACTGGAGCTGACAAGGAGGTTGGTTTGGGGGCTGATGCTGCTGACACAGGTACGATTGGCGCCAGGGACCGGGGTCCCTGCCAGAATGCCGGCGCTGAAAATAAGCAGGTTGGCGGGCGAACCCGGGTCGACTTCAGGCGGCACCCGTTCCCAAAGGATGGCAGCGGCAACACCGTCTCCGCCCAAATGGAGCTTGGCCATTTTCGGGTCGGTCGCCACCTTCTCGATATTTCCCCTGCTCAGATCCACTTCCAGTTCAAAACCTGTCTCTGCATACTTCATTGGCTACCCCTTCCCGGATTTAGAACCTGCGCCCCTTTAAACATGTAACCCGGTACCTTAATACCATTTTAGCGGTAAAATAATACTTTCTTGCTGGCAAGGCCTGCTGCTGTAAAACATCGATTCCATTTTTCCAGAGCTTGCCCACTTCATCTTTCAACAACTGCTGCCGGGCCTGCGTTTCACTCTATGAAACGTTATTTTATTATTTGATACCATTATCCATCTTGGCACAAAGTTGTCAATAAAATAATTCGGTAACCGATTACTTTTTTTTGGGGAGTGGAGCAAAGGGGGATGAGACCTGCGCCGCAACAAAGGGCAAGGCTTGTCCAGGTCTTTTCACAAGAAAAGTTATAAAAGACAAGAGATACGAAGGAGGTGAGCGCGAAGGTTGCTAAGAGGATTGAGATCAGGTGAGTGGAGGTGCTATCCCAGGTGGCCAAGGTCGGAAGAAATACTCTGAGAACAAGCCGTTACCTGAGCTATGGTTTCGGCGATGCGTTCCTCGCTGCATACTGACATTGGCAGCGCCGCTCCCACAGCAGCGACCACTTCCCGTGCCGAATTCCAGATGGGCGCGGCAACTCCCCAGACGCCATCAATGGCCTCTTCAAACTCCAGGGCATAGCCAAGCCGCTTGATTTCATCCAGCCGTTTGAGGAAAAGCACCCGATCAATCATGGTCTTCGGCGTGTAGGTGGCAAGAGGAAACTCATCCAGCAACCGTTCTGCCTCGGAGAGGTCCAGGTGAGCCATGAGGGTCATGCCCAGCATGCCGTAGTTGACGGGATCCCGCCGCCAGGCAATATCGTCGGCCAGCCGCACCGGGCCACGTCCTTCGGTCTTGTCCAGGTAGACCAAGTGATCTTCCAGCAACGTACCCAGGAGGACCGTGGCCTGTGCCGTGTTGCGCAGTGCAATCAGGTGTGGACGGGCAATGGTGCCGATATTGAAGGAACTGAAAACCGAGGAAGCAAGGGTGAGGAAGATGGAACCGAGCCGGTAGCGGCCGTCATTTTTATCCAGCAGGACATACTTCTGGCTTTGCAGGGTCGAGAGGATGCGAAAGACGGTGGGCTTGGAGAGTTTGGTCAACTTGGTAAGTTCATCGAGGGAGAGCTTGCGGCGCTGGCGGGCGAAGACGTCCAGTACCGAGAGCGCCCGCTCGATGGCCCTGATGTTATATTTATCTTCGTCCTTGTCAGGTTTTGGGGTCTTGCCATCTATCGTCATTGACAACATCCCTCTTGCTGCAGTGACAAAAATAATTAACTTCATCATCTCCCGAGGACGGTTGCCGCGGCTTCGGAGAGAGTGACAGAGCCGCAGCGACGAGCGGACACCCGCCGAATGTGAACGAAGCCCCAAAAGCCAATGCGCAAATGGGTACTTGAAGAAAAGTCAGACGGGGCAAGGTCCGCAGCTGCGGCGACCGAGCGAACGGACGAAGCCGCGGCAACCGTCCACCCTGCCACCCATTCATCGCAAACAAAAACAGGCCTTGAAAAGAGATACCACATCGGGTATCTCCTTTCAAGGCCTGACCAGTCTTTGCCGGACTAATACAACCGTTCGCCGCCGCTTTGCAGACTGACTATTTCTTTGCGCTAGCGCCCGACGAACATGAACATGAGCCTGAACACCCGCTTGCACTCTCCTGCTCCGGTGTGTCCGATAATGCCCCGGCCAGGACATATGCCGCCTGCAGTGCCGAAGTGGGACAGAGGGGAAAGCACTCCTTGCAGTCCCAGCATTCCTTGGAGGCTATCTCGGGAATGAAGCTTATCTCCCGATTTGAGCCCCGGTCCACAAACCCAACGGCGTTCTTTTTCTTGATCTCGGCACAGTACCTGACGCATAGACCACAGTGAATGCAGAAGGAGGGCTCTTTTTCAAAACGATCCTTGTCCGCTCCGTACTCCTGGGCCAGCTCCATCAATACCTCGGCGTCGGGTGCGTGGGCCAGCATCTCCTCTATCAGTACCTTGCGGATCTTTTCCACCTTCTCCGATCTGGTTCTGACCACCAGATCCTTCTCCACCGGGTAGATGCAGCCGGCGACCAGCTTCGGCCAGCCGCGGACTTCCACTTCCACAGTGCAGATGCGGCATCCTCCGTAAGGCTCCAGTTTTTCCAGGTGGCAAAGGGTGGGAATCTTGATGCCGATGCTCTGCGCCGCCTCCAGAATGGTCATTCCTTCACTGGCGACAACTTCTTTTCCGTCGATCTGCAAGTTGATTTCGCTCATATGGTCTCTCTCAGGCCGGGAGTTAGTCGGGCTTGGGGAATCACTTCCAGGCCCGCCCACTCACAGGGCTCTTTTCTCTTCAGGGATAGGGGCCGGAACCGGTTCGCCGGAAATTTTTCTCACCGCGCCGAATTGCTTCGGGCAGACGTCAAAACAGGTTCCACACTTGGTACATTTCTCCTGGTCAATGACATGAACCCGCTTCTTGCCGCCTTCGATTGCTTCGGCGGGGCATTGCTTGAAACAGGTGCCGCAGGCCTTGCACTTGTCCGGGGCAATATGGAAGGCGATCAACTCTTTGCAGGAGAGTGCCGGACATTTCTTCTGCCTGATATGCGCTTCATATTCTTCCCTGAAATAGCGAATGGTGCTCAGTACCGGGTTGGGTGCACTTTTACCCAGGGCGCAGAGGGCAGCACCCGTGGATTCGGCCAGTTCCTCCAGAAGCTCGATGTCCCCCTCTTTACCCTTGCCGGTGGTGATGTTGGTCAGGACCTTGAGCATCTGCCTGATTCCCTCGCGGCACGGCGTACATTTGCCGCAGGATTCATCCTTGAGGAAGTCGACGAAGTACCTGGCGATGTCCACCATGCAGGTATCCTCATCCATGACGATCATGCCGCCGGAGCCCATCATCGAGCCGAGCCTTGGTCAGCTGATCGAAGTCGACCACCAGGTCCAGTTGCGCCTCGGGGATGCAGCCGCCGGAGGGGCCGCCGGTCTGCACGGCCTTGAACTTCTTGCCCGCCCGGGATACCGCCGCCGATGTTCTGGATGATGTCCTTGAGGGTTACCCCCATGGGCACTTCGACGAGGCCGGTATTGGTGATCTTGCCAACCAGGGAGAAGATTTTGGTCCCCTTGCTCCCCTCGGTGCCGAACTGGGTAAACCAGTCGGCCCCCTTGTTGATGATCTGGGTCACATTGGCCCAGGTCTCCACGTTGTTGAGGACGCTCGGCCGGTCCCAGACCCCCTTGACGGCGGTGTGGGTATATTTTGGCCTCGGCTCGCCGGCCCTGCCTTCCAGTGCCGTCATCAGAGCGCTGGATTCGCCGCAGACGAAGGCGCCGGCCCCCATGTGGACCTTGACGGTGAAATCGAAACTGGAGCCGAGAATGTTCTTGCCGAGAAAACCGCGCTCCACGGCCTGCCTGATGGCCAGGTTTATGTTCTCCACCGCCAGCGGGTATTCCTGCCGGACGTAGACGAACCCCTCGTGGGCACCGACGGCATAGGCGCCGATGATCAGCCCTTCCAGGATCGAGTGGGGATTGCCCTCGATCAGCGCCCGGTCCATGAATGCGCCCGGGTCACCCTCGTCGGCATTGACGATCACATACTTGATCGGCTCGGCAGCATTACGGGATTCCTCCCATTTCCGCCAGGCGGGAAAGCCGCCGCCCCCCCGGCCCCGCAGGTTCGATTTCTTGATCTCCCCCATCACCTCTTCGGGAGTCATTTTGAAAAGGACCTTGGACAGTCCGCCGTAGCCACCGATGGCCAGATAGTCATCGATGCTCTTGGAATCGATCCGGATGTTCTCGCTGAGGATGTTGCGCTGCTGGTTCTTGTAGAACGGAATATCGGACTCTTTGATCGCCTTGTTCCCCGTCGCCGGGTCCACGTAGAGCAGGCGTTCCACCACCTTCTTCTCTTTGATGGTATGGGAGACGATCTCGGCAACGTCCTCTGGCTTTACCTGAAGGTAGCAGATCTCCTCAGGGTAGATCATCACGATCGGCCCGCGCTCGCAAAAGCCGGGGCAGCCGGTGCCCTTGGTGCCGACTTCGGTGGTCAGGCCGTGGAATTCCAGTTCCGTCTTGAAGGCGGCAATGACCTCTGCCGCGCCGGAGGCCAGACAGCCGGCCCCGGCACATACCGAAATACAGGGCTTGTTCGGGTCTATCCGGGAGACTATTTCCTGCCGGGCGCATTCCAATTTTTCAGGTGAGCTTAACCTTGTCATAAGTTTACCCTTAGTCACAGTTATTCAACACAGATGCAATCTGGGAGGGTGCGATATTGCCGTGATGCTTCCCGTCCACTTCCATTACCGGTCCCAGGGCGCAGCAGCCAAGGCAGTTGACCGTCTCCAGGCTGAACTTCAGCTCAGCGTCGGTTTCACCGGGAGTGATGCCGGTCAGATCCTGAACCGTATCCAGGACCCGCTGGGCGCCGCGCACATGGCAGGCGGTTCCCACACAGACGTGAACTTCATGGCGCCCCTTGGGTACCAGGCTGAAGGCTTTATAAAAGGTGGCGATGTGCTGGATGCGGCTCATGGGTACCTGCAGCTTCTCGGCCACCCGGTTCAGTGCTTCCTTGGGAAGCCAATGGTGCTCGCTCTGGATATCCAGCATTATCTGGATAAGTGAGCTGTCTTCGCCGCCGTGTTTTTCAATAATCTGATCTATTTTTCCGATATCCATTGTCGCCATCCTTTCCTTCCCGCTTCAAAAAACCGGGAATCCCATTTTGTCAGGCCAGTGCGTAGCGTTTCAGCTCCTCATCAAACCTTACCAGTCCATGCATTGTGGAATTTTTCAGGTGCTTTGAGACCTCTGACGGTTTCAGACCAAGGGCCTCGGCGATCTCGCCCGTGGAGTGTGGTTTCTCCTGCAAAAGCAGCGTGATCTGGCTGGTGGCCAATTTGTTGTTAACCAGGTCCTTGAAGAGCTTGTTGACCGCCTCACTGGCGAAATATTCGTTGTATTCTTCTTCAGTTTTGAAGCGAACCCGCAGCCTCTCCCGTTCCACCAGCTTGAGGTAAGGAACCAGCTTGCTGACTGCTTCCAGCTTGAGCTTCAAGGCACCTTCTGTTATGCCTTCGCCTTTGCCCAACGGCCCCAGCTCCTTCAGTTTCTTGCCGAAGTCATTCATAACCTCGGCGTAACGCGAGCCCTCCGAGGCAGAAATCCACTCCAGGCGTAACCTTTCGGGATTAATCCCGATCTGCTCCAAAAGCTTTCTGGCGATATGCACATTCTTCAGCACATCGTAATTGCCCTCGGTGACATAATGACATTCACCGGGCCAGCAGCCACCGATAAACACCCCATCCGCTCCCTTGGAGAAGGCCCGGAGCACGAATGCCAGGTCAACTCTGCCGGTGCACATTACGCGAATAATCTTTGTTTCAGTTGTATATTGCAGTCTGGAAACTCCAGCCAGGTCGGCAGCGCCGTACGCTCACCAAGTGCACAGAAAACCGATTACGTTGGGTTTATACTCGAATCCGGTAGCCATTTGTTGCCTCCTTCCAAGACAGTAGTTCCTGCCTTGTTAATTGTGATCTGCTTGACGGGCCGGAATGGCCGCATCGATCTGGGCAAATATCTCATCATCGGTGTAGTGTTTCAGATAAATGGCCCCGGTGGGACATTTTGCATTACAGAGGCCATCCCCTTTGCAGAGAATCGGTTCAACCCTGGCCTTTTTGCCATGGGGTGTATCAACAAAGGATATGGCGTTGTATTTACAGGCAGTGATACATGCCCCGCAAGAGACGCAATCATTCTCGTTCACATCGCATACTGCCCCGGAGGCGGTGACCGTATCCCGGGAAAGGATGCCCACGGCGCGGCCGGCTGCTCCGTACGCCTGGCTGATGGTTTCCGTCAGATGCTTCGGATAGTGGGCGGTGCCGCAGAGAAAGACCCCATCGGCGGAAAAATCCACCGGCCGCAGCTTCACATGGGCTTCCTGGAAGAAACCGTCCGGATTGTTGGAGACCTTGAAGAACTTGCCCGCTTCTTGACTGGTTGCGGCAGGAATGACTGCCGCTGCAAGGACAATCAGGTCTGCTTCCAGTTCCATCATCTGACCCAGGACCGGATCAGGGACGGTGACCTTGAAACCGCCTCCGGCAGCAGCCACCACCGGTTTATTGTCCGCCTCGAAACGGATGAACTTGACGTTCTTCTCCGAGGCTTCGCGGTAGTAGGTCTCCTTGAGGCCGTAGGTGCGCATGTCCCGGAAGAGGATCTGGATTTCCATCTCCGGATTGATTTCTTTGAGCTTGTGGGCATTCTTGATGGCCTGGCTGCAGCAGACGCGGCTGCAGTAGTTCCTGTCCGTTTGCCGGCAGCCGACGCACTGGATCATGACCACGCTCTGTGCACCAGCCACCTTTTCGCTCTTTGGCAACGATCTCCCCTTCCAGTTCCAGCTGGGTCAAGACCCGGTCGCTCTCCCCGTAAAGGTATTCCGTCGGCTGATATTCCTGGGCACCGGTGGCGATTATGGCTATGCCATGCTTCACTTCCCTGACCCGGCCCTCGGATTTCACCGTGGTGACAAAGTTGCCCACATAACCGGAGACATCCATGATGGTCGCATCGGTCCAGACATGGATGCCGCGATGCTGGTAGACCTTGCGCATCAATTCGCTGAGGTACGTCTGGACATCCAATCCTTCCAGGGTGTAATGGAGCCTTCTGGCCATGCCTCCCAGGTCATAATTCCTTTCCAGCAGGTAGATCTCGAAGCCCTGTTCGGCCATATTGAGGGCGGCAGTCATACCGGCCACACCGCCGCCGACTATCAGACCAACGGGAGTGACCGGCAGCTGGAATTCCTGCAGCGGCGCCAGATGGCCGGCTCGGGCAACCGACATCCTGATGATGTCTTTGGCTTTTTGGGTGGCACTCTCCTTTTCCCGGGAGTGGACCCAGGAGCAATGTTCCCGGATATTGGCGAATTCGAAGAAATACTGATTGAGTCCCGCCTCGCGGCAGGTATCCCTGAACAAGGGCTCATGGGTCCTGGGCGTACAGGCCGCCAGCACCACGCGGTTGAGTCCTTTTTCGACGATGGCGTCGGAGATCTGCTTGGCGTTTTCCGTGGAGCAGGCAAAGAGGTTCTCGCCGGCCCAGGAGACATTGGGCAGGGTTGCGGCGTATTCCACCACGGCGGGGATGTCAACGACCCGGCCGATATTGGCGCCGCAGTAGCAGACGACCACGCCGATCTTCAGCTCTTCCTGGGAGACGTCCTTCTCCAGCGGATAGATCCTTTCCCGCTCCAGCCTGCCGCGGCGATAGGAGAGCAGCTCGCCGCAGAGGGCATCGGCGCCGCTGGCGGTGACGACGGATTCCGGTATGTCCAGCGGTCCCTGGAAAGCGCCGCTGACGAAAATCCCCTTGCGGGAGGTCTGGATGGGGTTGTAGGGATTGCTTTTGCAGAACCCTTGGGTGTTCAGTTCAATTTCGAATTTCTTTGCCAGCGCTTCCACATCTTTGGGGGGATTCAGGCCCACCGACAGCACCACCAGGTCGAATTCCTCTTCCTTCACCCCATCGTCCAGGGTGGAATACTTGATGGTGACATTCTTGCTGCTTTCGATCTCTTTGCCCACCGTCACATAGCTGCGGATGAAGCGCACGTCCGAAAGCTTCTCCGCCCGCTGATGGAAGCGCTCGAAATCCTTGCCATAGGCCCGGACATCGTTGTGGAAGATGGTGGCATTGAGACCAGCGTCGTGGTCCTTGGCCAGGATCACCTGCTTTTGGGTATAGGCGCAGCAGACCGCGGAACAATAGTTGTTGCCTCCTTCTATGACCTGTCTCGAACCGACGCACTGAATCCAGGCAATCTTGTGGGGGTGCTTCTTGTCCGACGGGCGCAGCACCTCACCTTCATAGGGACCGGTGGCGCAGAGGATCCGTTCGAAATCGAGACTGGTGACGACGTTCTGCATCCTGCCGTAACCAAAGTCCCCCCGAAGCTTGGGGTCGAAGGTCTCGTAGCCGGGGGAGAGGATGATGGCCCCCACTTCCAGGACAAAGGTCTCCGGCTTCTGGTGGAGATCGATGGCGTTGGTCTTGCAAGCGCCGACGCAGATCTGGCATTTACCCTCTTTCAGATAGAGGCAGGTTTCCGGGTCCACATAGGTGACCAGCGGCACCGCCTGGGAGAAGTAGATATGCACGGCCTTGTTGGCAGACAGGTTCTGGTTGAACGGATCGGGGATCTTGACCGGACAGTAGTCCACACAGATATTGCAGCCGGTGCATTTCTCTTCAGAGATGTAGCGGGGCTTTTTGGTCAGCGTCACCCTGAAGTCACCGGCCTCACCCTCGACCCGGTCCACTTCGGTATAGGTGATGATCTCGATGTTGGGGTTCCTGGAGCATTCGATGAACTTGGGGGACTCGATGCACATGGAACAGTCGTTGGTGGGGAAAGTCTTGTCCAACTGGGACATCTTGCCGCCAAGGGCCGGCGATTTGTCGACCAGAAAAACCCGGAACCCTGAATTGGCCAGATCCAGCGAGGCTTGGATACCGCTGATCCCTCCACCGACAATCAGTACATCACCAATATTTCTGTCTTCAGTATTCATAGAAGTTTATCCTTCGACTTGAGTGCTGTTCAATGCTCTGTTGTTCCGCTTGTCATCTCTAACCCATTTAAATCTCTAACCCCTCTAAATCTCCCCTTGTCAGGGGAGACTTCACGGCTCCCAATGCAATTGGAGACTTCTATGCCTCCCCCCTGATAAGGGGGGAATGAGGGGGGTTAAATCACTTCCAGGATGATTTCCGTCAGGTCCTTGATCTCCACCGCCTCACCGGGACCCAGATCCAGGCTGCTGTCCGTAAAGTTCGTAATGCAGTAGGGACAGGAGGTAGCCAGGACCTCGGCCCCCACATCGACCGCCTGCCTGAGCCTCAGGTCGGCAAATCGTTCTTCCTTCGGCGTCTCCATCCAGATCCTGCCGCCACCACCGCCGCAGCAGAGGCTGGCTTCCCGGTTGTCTGCCATTTCCCGCAGTTCCAGGCCGGGGACCTTTTGCAGCACCTCTCGCGGCTCGTCGTAGATGCCGTTGTGGCGCCCCAGGTAGCAGGGGTCGTGATAGGTAACCGTCTTTGCGTATTCCCCAGTGATCTGGAGCCTTCCTTCATCGATCAGTTGGCCGATGTACTGGGAGATAAAGACCACCTCGAAATTCACCATGAACTCGGGATACTCGTTCTTAAAGGTATGGTAGCAGTGGGGAGAGGAAACCAGCACCTTTTTCACGCCGTTGTCGATGAAAGTCTTGATATTCTCCTTGGCCAGTTTTTTAAACAGGTCTTCATTGCCGGTCTTGCGAATGCTTTCCCCGCAGCAGCTTTCCTTGGACCCCAGGATGCCGAACTCAACCCCGGCCTTGTTGAGAATAGTCGCCGTCGCGGCCGCCACCTTTCTCATTCTCGGGTCATAGCTCAAGTAACAGCCGGTGAAGTAGAGCAGCTCCATCCCTTCGCTGTAGGTCTTTACCGGCAGATCCTTGGCCCAGTCGCCACGCTTGGCTCTTTCCCCGCCGATGGAGTTTCCTTCGGAGGTGAGGCTTGCCACCACATTGCGGACCGTGGCCACATGGCCGGGATAGACATCGTATTCGGCCCCGATCTTGCGCATGGCAACACCGGCTTCGATCTGGTTCACTCCCCTGGGGCAGCGGCTGGGACAGGTGCCGCAGGTGGTGCAGCGCCAGATATCTTCCTGCTCAATCTCGGTCAGGCCGAAGGTGCCCTGGCGGACGATCTTGCGCATGCTGAACTTCCGCACCCGGTTCCAGGGGCACACCGCATCACACAAGCCGCACTGGTAGCAGTACTTGAGCGAATCGCCACCCTTCTCTTTGATGACATCTATTATCTCTTTGTATGGAGTCACGGTTTCCACGATAGCACCACCTATTGTTCAGTTTCCGATTAGCGTTTCGAGTCCTTGGAAAGCTGCGCAACCGTATCAGCCACCTTGTCTGCGCCAAATCTCTTTACCAGCGATTCCAGACCGATTTCCAGCTCGTCCTGCTTTTTCTCATCCACCATGTCCACTTCCCGTTCGGTGACGCTCAGGGCGCCAACCAGACACCACTTGACACAGAGGGGCTCATCTTCGCCATCACAAAGATCACATTTGAGCGGCAACCCTGAATCCGGTTCCCTGAACAGATCCCGTGAAGGGCAGGAAGCCCGGCAAAAACCGCACTCGTCGTACTCCTTGCCGTCGATGATGTACTTGTCCCTGCCGATACATTCTGATTCCGTGTACTCCCCCGCATAGAGGGGAACATAGATATCCCTGAGTGGATCACGAACCACCCGCACCCGGGAGCGGGCCGGATTGTTGCTGCTGTATTTCGGCATGGCATGGAAGGCGGAGCAGATTACCTCGCAGGCCCGGCAACCGTTGCACTTGTCGGCATCGATATTTATGGTTTTTACTGTTCGCTTGTTCGTATCACTGTTCAAGGTCGCGCCCTCCACTCTAAAGTATCTCTTTTGCTGCGAAAGCCTGTCTGCGCCGCCTCATCAATCGGCCGGCAGGATCCCGTTCTTGAGGAATGCTTCGCTCACGTAGCCCAGGCCCAGCTGGTCCAGGGTTTCCTTGGTGGGAATACCGTCTTCATTCCACCCCTTGAGTTTGTAGTAGGAATCCAGAAGATCCTTCTCCAGCTCCGGAAAGCGGTTTTTCCAGTGGTTGGCCGGCGGCGTCTCATCGATCCTTCTCATGCCCCTGCTGATGTTGATGGCCCTGACCAGGGTCCGATATCTCTTGGCCGCCTTGGTCAGCTTCTCCTCATCCATCTCAATCCCTGCCCCTGCCGAGATGAACTTCGGATAGTTGTGAATATGGTAGGGAGGCTTGAGGGGGAATGACGACAGGCCGGCACATTGGCCAAGGGCATCATCGATGTAATGCATCATCTCTTGCCAGTCAACGATGTCACAGCACATGTCCACGGTCGGGTAGTGGGGCATGGATTTTTCACCGCGAGGCTCCCAGTCCAGGAATATCTGCTTGAATTTCTCGTCGGGGACCTGGAACCAGTCCTTGACGAAGGCCTCCCGCTGCTCTTTGGTGGGATACGGCGCCTGGGGGAACTGCCCTTCGATCTGGGTGATGTTGATCTTCTCTCCGGTGCAATACATGAGGTAGTAGATGGGGTTGAGCATGGAAAGCTTGAGCGGCAACTGCTCGTGCTTCTTGATGTTGTTATGGGCATACTCTTCAGCCCCGTTGCCAATCTCCTTGGCCGCCCAGTAGGTACCGTTGGCCAGCACATCGCCGATCCCTTCCCGCCGGACAATCTTGTCCAGCAGGTAGAAGAATCTACCTTCATTATCCTCGGGCATCCCCGGGAAGTCGGCGTCGGTCAGAATCCCCTTTTCGAGCAGCTCCAGGGCAAAGGCCATTACCTGCGGGGCTGAAAAACCGTCCAGGCCGTATTCGGTGGCCATCTGGGCGATCCTCAGACCGAAATCCAGGTCCGAATAGGCACCCATGGTATAGGTAAGCTTGGTGAAGCATTTCATCATATAGGTCGGCAGCCCGGCCATGGAAATGGTCGCTCCGCACTTCATCGGGCAGTTGTAGCAGCTGATCAGACGGGTGCGGGCCTTCTCCATCGTCTCCGCCCAGGCCTTGTCAACCCCTTCAGTCCAGAAATCCTTGCGACGGGTGCGGGCGTTGCCCCAGTTAAAGTTCTCCGTATGCCACTTCTCGTCATGGACCTTCATTTCCTGGGGCGATCCCAGTCCAGCCAGAATCGGCATGACGTCAGGGATGGGGTTGTCCTCACGGTGCTTGATGTAGCCGAGCACTTCGTTGCAAAGGTCGATATATTCTTGCGGCTTGGCGACACAGAGATCCTTGGTGCCGCGGACAACGACTGCCTTGACTCCCTTGTCTCCCATTACTGCACCGATACCGCCCCGGCTGGCACTGGATCTGCCCTGCTCGATGGAGGCATAGAAGACCCGATTTTCACCGGCCAGACCGATGGCAGCCACCTGAGCCCGCGGCTCATCCAGCTCCTTCTTGATGAGCTCGGCGGTTTCAATCGCTCCCTTGCCCTTCAGATGGGCAGCGTCACGGATCTCCACCTTGTCATTGTTGATGTACAGGTAGACCAGGTCGGGCGACTTGCCGCGCAGGATCACCTTGTCATAACCGGCATACTTCAATTCCGGCGCCCAAAAGCCCCCCATCATTGAAAAAGCCATCAACTTGGTCTGGGGAGAAATAGTCGATACAATGGTACGGTTGCAGCCGGTGGCCGGTGTTCCGCACAACAGGCCGGCAGCGAATATCAAAAGATTGGCGGGTGAAAAAGCATCAACTTCAGGGGGAACCCGGTCCCACAGCAGCTTGGCATTGGTCCCCAACCCCCCGAGATAAAGCTCGGTGTCTCTCGGATCAGTCGCCACCCTCTCTATGCTTCCCTTGGTCAGATCGACTTCAAGCACAAATCCGGTCTCTGCATACCTCATATTCTCTCCCCTTCCACATTAACTGAATCATGCTGCCACACCAGCGGCAGCCGGAAAACCATTTTCATTAGCCTTGGTATTACGGCACCACAATACCAATATAAGTCAAACACTTTTTTATTTTACTTGTTTTTTTTATCACTACTGTTTTTTTCTGCCAGCTGCGCCTTCCGGAAAAGGCGCAGCTGCTTGTTCAATGGCTGTTACTTTTTCACCGCCGGCATCAGGCTCTCGATCAGTTCCTCGGTCCAGGGGGTTCCCTTGGCAAGACCCTGGCGGAGCTTGACGAAATCGATCTCACGGCCGGTCTCCTTGGTCCCTTCATTGAAGGCTCTGAAGCCGGTACGTGCTTCATTCATCATGTTCAGTGCCAGCCAGGCCCGGGAATTTTCCTTGTTCAAGTTCCAGGCCTGAAGCTTGGGCTTGCGCAGTTCTTCCAGACTCTTGGTCATGCACTCGGGAAAGGTATCCAGCAGCTTGGCGCAAAGTTCTTCGACTTTCTGATCGAGCATGCTGAAGGTCTATCTCCCCTTCCTTGATCTGGGCCTGACCTTCCTTGAAGGCGGCGCCGGTCTTGAAGTCGCCATGAACGACCCGGCCATATTCGTCAAGCATGCGGTCGGTGACGACGGTCGGGTTGGCGACCAGTTTCCCACCAACTTTTAAAGCAGGGACCACATCGGCAATAATGCCGAGCCGCGCTGCCTTATGGGCGGAGAAGGGCTCGCAGAGGGTGCCGGAGACCATCGCCTGCTCACAGCCGATCATCAGGGGCAGGAAGTCGGTGGCACCGCCGATGGCGGCTGAGCCATGCTTTGGCCCAGCCTGGCCGAAGTTGGCCAGATCCTGGGCGATACTGAAGTCGCAGGCCATGCCGATTTCCTGACCACCGCCAATGCGCATGCCGTTAACCCGGCAAACCACGGGCCTGTCACAGCCGAGAATGGCGGAGACCATGTCGTTAAACAGCCGCATGTACTGACGGTACTCCTGGGGATTGCCGGCATAGTACTCGGCGTATTCCTTGGTGTTGCCGCCGGTACAGAATGCCTTGTCGCCTACCCCGGTGAAGACAACTGCATTCACTTCACGATCGGCAGAGGCTCTGCGGAAGGCGAGGATGGTAGCCTTGACCATTTCCGTTGTATAGGAGTTGTACTGCTTGGGGTTGTTGAAGATGATCCAGGCATTGTAGATCCCTTCGGCGACGCTGCCGTCGTGGCGCTTGGCGGGACGCTTCTCGTAGCGGACCATGCCGTCGCAAAGGCTTTCCACATCACGGTCGATCAGATTATGATCAATCAGGTGTCCCGGTGCGGTTCTGGCTATTATCTCGTCTGTTGTGGCCATTGTTGTCCTCCATTTGATCGAACTATTTTGGATTGGTGTAAAACAACGTTACAAATCATCTATTAAGTAATTTGGTACCACAATGCGCTTTAGTCGTCAACTGATTTTTTTCTTTAATTTATATTACCTGAAACAACTTGTAATTTATCAGCTAACGTGGTATTCAAATACCAGATTATTTTTTATCCAAATTTTACTGAATGCTGAATATAGATTGGTTGCGGATCCAGTATCACTGGCGCCACCAATGATTTCAGCCGGGCCAAGACATGAACCAACCTATCTTCATCCGCGACGCCGTTCAGAAAGATCTTGAAGATGTGATCAGCCTGGACCATGTGGGCAGCAAGGAAGCAAAGCCGGAATATTGGCAGGGAATTTTTGCCCATTATGTGGATTCCAGGAGGAAGGACCGCCTCTTTCTGGTGGCAGAAAGCGGTGGCCAGGTGGTCGGCTTCATTATCGGCGAGATCCGTGCCTGGGAGTTCGGCTCACCCCTCTGCGGCTGGGTGTTTGCGCTTACGGTTTCCCCGGATATCAGGCAGAAGGGCATCGGCAAGCGGATATTCGACGAGATTTCGCTGCGCATGAAAGAGGCAGGTGTTTCAACGGTGCGGACCATGGTCGACCGTGACGACCGGCTGACCATGTCTTTCTTCCGCAGTATGGGACTGAGGACGGGCAGTTATATTGAGCTGGAAAAGCAGCTGGACTAACGCTCTTTGCCATTGATTTAGAGGATGTGACCTATGAAGCTGAACAAAGCCAGCCTTTTTGCACTGTTTGCCGTGCTTGAATTAGCCAGTGACCCTGAACGCCAGCTATCAACCACTGATATCGCCGACAAATACGGCATCTCCACCCATCACCTGGCCAAGGTCATGCGCAATCTTGTCCAGGAGGGACTGGTGCAGGCAATGCGCGGCGCCGGCGGGGGTTACCGTTTTTCCGGAAACATCAATAGAACGACCCTCCTTGACGTGATTCAACTTTTCGAAAAGCTGGAATCGGAACTGGATATCTCCAACCATGTCAGTCCGGCCAGCGCCCCCATAGTTGCCGAGCTACAGGCCATCACCACTGAGATTGACGAGGTGACCAAGGCCGTCCTGGATACCATTACCCTGGCCACAGCACTTAAAAGCACCCGCCAGCGCGCCGAATCCCCTACGCCAGACAAGCAGCCCGGGACCCACGCCTAAAACCCTTCAGACCTTTATCCCAGTCAAAAAAAATAGTCCCTCCGTGTAAACCCAGTCCCTGCCCCTGCCTTCTACGCACCTGAGGCCTCCTGCTTGAAACGAAACTCCATGTGGTAGGTATCGGTTTCCTGGGAATAGACCAGGGGATGGCCAAGCTTGCGATGGTATTTAAGCATGGCCTCGTTGGTGGGCAGAATCTCCGAGCAGAAACCCTCGATCCCCTGCCCTGCGGCATAGCGCTCCAGCTGGGCCAACAGGTAACGGGCAATGCCCAACCGGCGGTAGTCCTCATGGACAACAACTGCGGTCTCGGCCATGTTGCTGCGCGGATTAGCCGCATAGCGAGCCACGGCGACTATGGACTCCACATTCTTCCCTTGCGGCTGAAATACGGCCAGGGCCATACTCCTCTGATAGTCAACGCAGCAGAGCTTGGCCGCCTCCAGGTGGGCCAGCTGAAGCTTGGGCCCGAAATACCGGTTGTAGATGGTTTCAGGTGAATGGCTGTAAAAAAATTCCTGCAAAACCCGTTCATCTGTCGCCTTCAAAGGTCGAACCAGCAGCCTCTTTTTGCCAAACAGCCTTGACTCCTCCAACCCTTTGGGATAGCGGTCCAGTGCCTGCTGCCAGACCTGTTCATCTTCATATACATATTGCTTCTTTTTGACAAATTCCAGCAGCTCTTGGCGAAAATCGGGATGGGCGATGGAAATCAGCGCCAGTGCCCGCTCGCGGATCGTCTTGCCGTGGAGATAGGCGATGCCGTATTCGGTAACGACGTAGTGGACATCCCCACGACTGGTCACCACTCCCGCCCCTTCATCGAGGCAGTGGACGATACGGCTGATGTTACCGTCTGCAGCCGTACTGCGCAGGGCAACGATCGGCTTGCCGCCACGACTCATGGCCGCCCCGCGGATGAAATCAACTTGTCCGCCAATGCCGCTGTAAAACCGATAACCCAGACTGTCGGCACAGACTTGACCGGTCAAATCCACCTGAAGTGCGGAATTGATCGCCACCACCTTGTCGTTTTGGGCTATGACCCGCGGGTCATTGACAAAGTCCGAGGGATGAAAGGCAATGCCGATGTTGTCATCAACGAAATCATAGAGCCGGCGGGTGCCGGTAACAAAACTGGTCACCGTCTTGCCCGGAAGCACCTTTTTCAACCTGTTGGTGATATTGCCGTTTTCCAGGAGGGGAATGAGGGCATCGCTGAACATCTCGGTGTGGACGCCAAGGTTGTGCTTGTCATTGAGGAACTTCAGCACCGAGCCGGGACTGGTACCTATGCCCATCTGCAGGCAGCTGCCGTTGTCCACCAGCCTTGAAATGTGGTAACCGATCTGCAACGCCACCTCATCCGGTTCCGGAAGTTCCATCTCCAGGATCGGGCTCTCCAGCTCCACCAGATGGTGGATCTGGCTCAGATGAACATAAGAATCACCATGGGTGCGTGGCATGCGGGGGTTGATCTGGGCGATGACCATTTCGGCCCTGTCCAGAGCGGCACGCTGAACATCGATGCTTACCCCCATGCTGCAGTAGCCATGCTTGTCCGGGGGAGAAACCTGCAGCAGCATCACCTGGTTGCCCCGCTGGCCGCTCCTGATCAACTCGGGGATCTCACTGAGAAAGATGGGCGTGTAGTCAGCCCGACCCTCGTATACCGCCTGCCGTACCTGGTCGCTGATAAAAAAGGAATTGTGGCGGAAATGACCGGCGAACTCCTCGCCCAGATAATCGGCTTTGCCGTAGGTGAGGAGCTGGATCAGCTCCACATCATGCAACCTGTTGGCGGAGCGGCAGAGGGCTGCCACCAGTTCCTGGGGTGCTGCGCAGCCTGATCCTATAAAGACCCGCCACCCTGAGCGAATGTGGCTGACGGCCTCATCTGCGGTAGCCAGCTTCTGCCCATGGAGCGCCAAGAGTTCGCTATTCATCAATACCTTCTCCCCTGCCGATAATCCCGGCCCCGGATTCATGACGATGCCGACAAAACCAATGAGATGCCTTTGTATACCATCAAAGGTGGCCTGAGGACAATTGTCCATTTGCAGAGCTGACTGGGGAATGGTCCTGCCCTGACAACTGCCTGTAACACTCCCCTTTTTGATAAAACAATGTTTTCTCATTTTATGCAGCAGCTTGCAGCATAGCCTCTTCCGCCCCAGCTGTGGCTTTTGGCCCGAATCAGCCGTCTTTTACCTCCCAGTAACAGATCCATCCCCACCACCTTCAGCTCTAATCAAATCTTTACATTGCTCCTCATATTTTTACACCAGGCCCTTTTCCAAAAGCTACTAAAACAAAGTCACGAAAATTATTTTCAGGGTATTTTACGTGCACTTACAGTAAGTTACATATTTAATATTGATTATTTTCTGATTATTTATCAGGCCGGTTTCAGTTTTGCAAAACACCTTTTTATCCAGTCAAGGTGAGTGACCGAGAAATTCAACTCGAACCATTGGAGCATGTCATGCCCTACAATCTGAATCTGCCGGATTTATTCAATGCTGCCGATTACTTCATTGACCGAAACATCCGCGAGGGACGCGGCAATAAGACCGCCGTTCTCTGCGAAGACCGCGCATTCACCTATGGCCAGCTCCAGGAGCAGGTCAACCGCTTCGGCAATGGCCTGAAATCCCTGGATGTCCGCATGGAGGAGCGGGTGGCTCTGCTGCTGCTGGATACGGAAATTTATCCCCTGGCTTTTTTCGGCGCCATCAAGATCGGCGCCGTCCCCGTCTGCCTTAACACCATGAACCGGACCAAAGACTTCGAATTTTATCTCAATGACAGCAGAGCACGGGTACTGGTGGTTGATGCCGCCCTGCTGGAGCTGATCGAACCACTCCGGGGCAAGCTGCCCTTTCTCAGGCAGATCATTGTCGCCAACGGTGCGGCTCCGGAAGGTGATCTCTGCTGGACCGAGCTGACCGCCTCCCAGTCCGGCAAGCTGGAGACGGCACCCACCTGCAGTGATGACGCCTGCTTCTGGTTGTACAGTTCCGGGTCCACCGGTTCGCCAAAGGGAACCGTCCATCTCCAGCACGACATGGTCTACGCCACCGAGACCTACGGCAAAAAGGTACTCGGCATCAGGGAAGACGACTGCTGCTTCTCGGCGGCCAAGCTCTTTTTCGCCTACGGCCTGGGCAACGCCATCTATTTCCCCTTCGGCGTCGGGGCTACGGCCGTCTACCTGCCGAGCAGGCCAACTCCCGAGCAGGTCTACGGCACCATCAGCCGCCATCGACCCACCCTCTTCTTCGGCGTGCCGACTCTCTATGGGCAGATGCTGGAAGAACAGGGAAGCATGGATAACGTCAGACTCTGCGTCTCTGCAGGAGAGGCGCTGCCGGGCGACTACGTTAAGCGTTGGCAATCCCGTTTCGAACTGGAAATCATCGACGGCATCGGTTCCACGGAGATGGTTCATATCTTCATTTCCAATATTCCCGGCGACATTCATGCCGGCAGTTCCGGCAAAGCCGTTCCCGGCTACGAGGCCCGCATCGTTGCCGAGGACATGACTGATGTGAAGCCGGGAGAGATCGGCACCCTGCTGGTCAAAGGGGACAGCGCCGCCGCCTATTACTGGAACAAGCACCAGAAAACCCGCCAGACCATGATCGGACAGTGGATCAACACCGGGGACAAGTATTACCAGGATGAGCAGGGCTATTTCTTCTGTGCCGGCCGCTCCGACGACATGCTCAAGGTGGGGGGCATCTGGGTATCGCCAAACGAGGTTGAATCCTGCCTGATCCAGCATCCGGCCGTTCTCGAATGCGCCGTCATCGGCGCCCCCGACGAAAACAATCTCATCAAGCCCATGGCTTTCGTTGTCCTCAAGAAACCCCAGCAAACAGCATCCGCCATGGAAACAGAACTGAAGGAGTTCGTCAAGTCATCCCTGGCCCTCTACAAGTATCCGCGCTGGATACGCTTTCTCGACGAGCTCCCCAAGACCGCCACCGGCAAGATCAAGCGCTTTGAGCTGCGCAATATGGTTTTCAACCAGGCAGCCTGACCGATTCGGGCTGCAATAACCTAATGGAGAGATCATGCAGAAAACTTCGGCAAAAATGATTGTCGCGCTGGGACTTTTGCTGGTGGCCGGCTGTACCGGCGCCAACGTCAAGACAACCAGTCAACGGGATTATGTGGAGGTGGCCAATCCCGCCTTCACCATGTCCCCCAATGCGCCGGAGACCATGTGGGTCCCCAGGAGCTATGTGGACAGCGGCCTGCCACGTGGGGGAGAACTGGCCAAAAAGGGCTATGACGCCATGAAAGCCACCGAACCTGTCACAGCAGGTCAAGCAGGCATAGTGGCGCCGGGAGGAACAGCAGCGGCGCTCATTCCCCGCTTCGGCCTGGTGGCGGCAGTGGACAAGGACAAGGTCTATTTCAACCTGGGCCGGGAGGCAGGCCTGGTAGTGGGACAGACGCTGAAGGTCTTTCGAGGGGGAACGGTCGTGGAAGGGCTGGGGCTTGCTCCGGGGGAAGCCGTGGGACTGATGGAGGTCCAGGGCTTTGTCGGCAGCAAAGGTGGTTACGGGAAGATGATTCAGGGGGGTCCTGCCCAGATAAACGACTTGATCGGCAAGGATTAAAAGAACGGGAGGTGGGACCGGGTAGCTTCAAGACAGGCAGCTTCATCAATTTCAGGACGGGATAATTCTCAGGGAGGCAACAGTGATCAAAAAAACAGGAATTTTGGCAGCAACCATCATGCTCTTTGCAGTACCGGCAATGGCAGAAGAGGCAGTCCCCTATAACTGTGATTACTCACCATCATGCGAGGTGGCTCCTGGTGTTTATGGCGCCATGGCTTCGCCGGTCAAGAGCAAGTTCAATCTCTCCCTCGGCGGTTATGTCAAGCTGGACTATGTCCATAACACCAATGCCGTCGGCCCCCGCAGCCCAGTGGGTTACGGCAACCTCCCCATCAATGGCAGCAAGGATGAATCGCTATTTACCGCCAAACAATCCCGTCTCTGGTTCAGGGTAGCCGGCCCGGCCTTGCTGGGTGCCAAGACCAGCGCCCTTGTTGAAGCCGACTTTTATGGCGGAGGCTCCACCAGCAACGAAAATCCCAACTTCAGGCTGCGTCACGCCTACGGCAGCATGGACTGGGCCAATACTCAAGTGTTGTTCGGACAGTTCTGGGATGTCTTCGGCCCGGCGGCAGCGGATACCATCGATTTTTCCCAGGGTAGCTCAACAGGTGCCCCCAACAACCCGCGGGTACCCCAGATCCGCCTGGCTCAAAAATTCAATTTGAATGCGGACAATTCGGTGAAGCTGGTCCTCGCCCTCCAGAATCCGGTTCAGGATAGTGCCTCGGCCGCCGCCGGCTCCTTATCCAAAACCGCCGGTTACGGCAGTCAAATTAACGTGGCCGGCCAGCTCATGTACTCCAGCAAAGCACTCGGCCTTTCTCCCGGATTCATGGGTCTCGGCATGAGCCCCCTGCAGGCAGGCCTGTTCGGCCTGGCCGGCAAGCAGAAGATCGCTGGCAATGATCAAGTTGACGTTTACGGCTACGGGGTCTACGGTTTTGTCCCCATCCTCAAGTCCAGTGACGGTAAGAACCGGGCCATGACCATGTCCTTGGAAACTCAGGCCTATGTCACCGCCGGCATGGACATGCAAGGGGCAACGGCACTGGCCGTAACCAATTCCAAGCCCAATTTGACCGGCGCCAAGGGTTACGGTGTTTTTGGCCAGCTCAAGTTCTACCCGACCCAGGACCTGGGCATCACCGGTGGCTACAATCGCCGCAACGTGCTCAACTCGGATAACTACAAGGGCCTTTCCGCGGCCACATTGGCTCTCAGCCCCGGTGCCGCCAACGGAGTAGAACGCTATAACCAGCTCTTCTACGCCAATCTCACCTATGACCTGAATGCGGCCATCAGGCTGGCCACCGAATTCGAACACAACAAGACCCAATATATGGCACTACCACCGGCGCAGCAACCAACGCCACCGGCCAAAACAACGTGGTCCGGCTCGCAGCCTATTATTTCTTCTAAACAGCTTTGCAAATGGGCACTTCACCCTGTGAAGTGCCCGAAATCAATACCCGCAACTGGAGATTAACCATGAAAGAACAAGATTACGATTGGGCAGCAATAGTCAAAAGCCCAGCCTTTATCAAACTGCAGAGAAAAAAATCCCTCTTCCTTCTCAGCCTCTGGATTTTTGGCGCCACTCCCTATTTTCTGCTCACCATCGGGGCCGGTTACATGCCGGAACTGTTCAGTATCAAAATTTTCGGCAGAATGAACATCGGCTACCTCTTCTGCATCTCCCAGTTTTTCATGACCATTGCCATCGGCATCTATTACACCTATCGCACCAGCAAGGATTTCGACCCAATGACCAGGAATCTGCTGGACGAACTTCACCGAGGAGAGGCCTGATGAAACGGATTTTGCTTTTAATCATCCTGGCGCTGTCACTGTGTTCAATTGCTTATGCCACGGAGTCCACAAAGGGTGGACTGCTTGCAGCACCAACTGATTCCAGCGCAGCTGTGGTCAAGGTGGCAGCGCCCACGACTGCTCCGGCTGTGGCCACGGCCTCTGCCAATGCCCAGCCTGCGCCGGCAAAGACGCTCAAGACCAACAGGAAGCTGACCGTCAGCATGTTCCTGGCCATAATCGCCTCGACGGTGATGATCCTGGTCTGGTCAAGCGGCAAGAACAAGACCGCCTCCGACTATTACGCCGCCGGCGGAGGGATCAGCGGCCTGCAAAATGGCTGGGCAATTGCCGGAGACACCCTCTCCGCAGCCACCTTTCTCGGCACCACCGGGCTCATCTCCCTTTACGGCCTCGATGGCTTCATGTATGCCGTTGGCCCCACCATCTGCTTTCTGACCATTCTCCTGATCATCGCTGAGCCGTGCCGCAACGCCGGCAAATACACGCTGGGCGATATCCTCTCCTTGCGTTCCAGCTCGCCAATGGTCAGGGGTGCTTCAGCCGTTTCAGCGGTGGTCATCTCCTCCTTTTACCTGGTGGTGCAGATGGTCGGCGCCGGCAAACTGATGCAGCTGCTTCTGGGCATTCCCTACCAGATGGCGGTGATCGGCGTCGGTGCCATGATCGTTGTTTACGTCAGTTTCGGGGGCATGAAGGCAACCACCTGGGTGCAGATCATCAAGGCGGCGCTACTGCTCTCCACCACCGTCATTCTTTCCGGTATCGTGCTCTGGAAGTCGGGGATGAATCCGCTCCGGATGCTGGATCAGGTCGCCTCAAGCAGCGCCATTCAGGACCACGTGCGGACGCTACTGAAACACTCGGTTGCCGTTCCGGGCCATGACTATGGCCAAAGCTTTCTCGAAGTGGGCCTGTTCCTCAAGGACCCGCTGGACCAGATCTCTGTCGGCATTGCCATGCTCTTCGGTGTTGCCGGCCTGCCGCATATCATGATGCGCTTCTTTACCGTGCCCAACGCCAAGCAGGCCCGCAAGAGCGTGGTGATCGCCATGAGCCTCATCGCCACCTTCCAGTTAACCGTCACCGTTCTCGGCCTTGGTGCCGCCCTTTATGTGACGCCGCAGCAGATTATGGCCATAGACAAGGGGGGCAACATGGCAGCGCTGATGATGACCCAATTCATCGGTGGCGGACCGGGCACCATCGGCGGTGACCTTCTGCTGGCCTTCATCTGCGCCGTCGCTTTCGCCACCGTCATTGCCGTGGTTTCCGGGCTGGTACTGGCATCTTCCGCTGCCATCGCCCATGACCTCTATGTGAATATCATCAAAAAAGGCAAGGCTGACCAGCATGAACAGGTGAAGGTGGCCAAGCTCGCCTCCTTTGGCGTCGGCGCAGTTGCGATCATGCTGGCCATCGCCTGTGAAAAGCAGAACGTGGTCGTTCTTGCCACCCTCGCCTTTGCCGTGGCTGCTTCCAGCAATTTCCCGGTCATCCTCTTCGCCCTTTTCTGGAAGCGTTTCAATACCGCCGGCATCACCGCCGGGCTCATCATCGGCGCATCAGTTGCCATCGGTCTGGTAATGGTCTCTCCCAACATGACCTACCCGAAAAAGATTGCGGCTGACGCCCAGAAGGTCATCACCGTCCTTGAGAAAAAGCAGGCCGAAGGCATGGTGCTGGCCGAAAAAGACCTGACGGCCCTGACCAGGGCCCGCAGCGATTACGCCCTTAATAAAGACGGCACGTCCCTGCTGGGTCTCGACGCGCCACTCTTTCCGCTGAAAAACCCGGGCATCGTTTCGGTGCCGATCGGTTTCATGGCCGCCATTTTCGGGACCCTGCTGTTCCGCAACCGGGAAGAGGAAGAGATGTTTGCCGAAATCTACGTCCGCCAGAACACCGGTCTGGGCATAGCCGAGGCTGCCGACCATTAAGCAAAAGGACAATGGCGGGCCTTGGTCCGGGCCACAATTGCCGCCAGAAATGGCTGGCGGCAAAAAGATTCACCCCGACAATAACGGAGGCACATGAATATGAAAGAAGAACCCTTTGACCATGGCCAGCGCGAAGAACGCCTGTCCTACGATCCCTTTACCACCTCCGATGCATTTGGTCCGCTGGGCAATTTCCTGTTGAAGCTGGCGAGGTGGTTTGCCCTCGCCGGCGGCTTGATCTTCGTGGGACTGGTGCTCATGTCGCTGGTCTCCGTCGTCGGCCGCAAGCTGTTCAGTTTTGCGGTACCGGGAGACGTGGAGGTGTTGCAGATGTGCTCCGCCTTTGCCCTGTCCAGTTTCTTTGCTTACTGTCACCTGATCCATGGCGACATCAAGGTCGATTTTTTCACCCACAACATGGCCCCGGGCAAGGTGGCGTTTCTTGATGCCTTCGGCTCGCTGGCTGTGGGCCTCTTCGGCGCCTTGATCGCCTGGCGGACGGCCGCAGGGGCGCTGTCTCTCAAGGAGGCCGGGGAGACCTCGGCCATTCTGAGCTGGCCGGTCTGGATTCCCCAGGCACTGATGGTCCCCGGCTTTGCGCTGCTGGCCATCGCCGGTTTCTACATGTGCGCCCATCAACTGCGCCTGGCTGTCTGGAGGTCCCTATGAGCGGCACCCAAATCGGCTTTATCATGTTCGGCGTCCTGCTGTCGCTCCTGGTGGTACGGATCCCCATCGGCATTGCCATGTTCTCGGTGGGGGCCGGCGGCTATTTCTATCTCACCGGCTGTGACCTGCAGCCACTCCTGGGCACCCTGAAGAACCTGGCCTACGCCAGGCTGTCCAACTATGACCTGGTCGTGATTCCGCTCTTTCTGCTGATGGGTCAGTTTGCCACCCACGGCGGTCTGAGTAATGCCCTGTTTCGTTGCGTCAGTGCCTTTATCGGACACCGGAAAGGGGGCATTGCCATGGCCGCCATCGGGGCCTGTGCGGGATTCGGCGCCATCTGCGGCTCTTCCCTGGCCACCGCCGCCACCATGGGCCAGGTGGCTCTGCCGGAGTTGCGCCGCTACAAATATTCCGGCGCTCTGGCTACCGGTTGCCTGGCCGCCGGCGGCACCCTGGGGATCATGATCCCGCCCTCGGTTCCGCTGGTGATTTATGCCATCCTCACCCAGGAATCCATCGGCAAGCTGTTCATGGCGGCGGTGCTGCCCGGCCTCATCGCCATGACCGGCTACATGATTGTCGTCAGAATCATCACCACCATTAACCCTGCTGCCGGACCGGCCGGCCCCGTCGTTCCCTGGCCGGAACGTCTGCGCAGCCTGTTTCTGGTAACGCCGGTACTGATCGTCTTTGTCGTGGTGATCGTCGGTATCTACGGGGGCTGGACCAACCCCACCGAGGCGGCCGCCATCGGCGCGGCGGCCTGCGGCATCCTCGCCATCGTAACCGGCGGCATGCGGCTGAAAGGGGTGATCGAAAGCGCGGTGGGCACGGCCCAAGCCACGGCCATGATCTTTCTCGTGCTGCTGGGGGCGGACATGCTGAACACGGGCCTCGCCGTCTCGCAGATGCCCACCGAACTGGCCACCTGGGTGCAGAACTGCGGCCTCTCACCCCTGCTGGTCATGGTCATGATCCTCCTGATCTATATTTTCCTTGGCTGCGTCATGGATTCTCTGGCCATGATTCTCTTAACCATTCCCATCTTCTATCCCATCATCATGGGACTGGATTTCTGGGGCCTGCCCGTCGCCGACAAATCCATCTGGTTCGGCATCCTGGCCCTGATGGTGGTGGAAATCGGCCTGGTGCACCCGCCGGTGGGGATGAACGTCTACATCATCAACCGGCTGGCCAAGGACATCCCGCTGACCGAGACCTTCAAGGGGGTGATTCCGTTTCTCTTGTCGGACCTGGTGCGGATCATCGTGCTACTTTTTTTCCCGGTCATCTCCCTGTATTTAGTGCGCATTTTTCAACCCTAACCCTGCTCAAAAAGGAGAGAATCATGAAACTGTTGAAAGCATGCATCATCTCTGCCGCCGCCGTCCTCACCCTTGGCACCGGCGCTGCCCAAGCCGCGCCGGCAGTAACCACCCTCAAGGTCGCCCACTTCCTGCCGACCAGTTCCAATTTCCATCAGCAGGTCCTCTTGCCCTGGTGTGACAAGATCAGCAAAGAGTCGGGAGGCGCCCTCAAATGCCAGATCTATCCCTCCATGCAGCTGGGAGGTACCCCGGCCCAGCTCCTGGACCAGGTGCGGGACGGAGTTGCAGATATCGCCTGGACCCTGCCCACCTATCAGGCGGGCCGGTTCACCAAGTCCGAAGTCTTCGAATTGCCGTTCATTGCCAAGACCTCCGAAGGGGGCAGCCAAGCCATGTGGGAGTATATCCAGAAGAACGCCACCGACGAGTTCAAGGGCGTGAAACTGCTCTTCACCCATTTGCATGATGGAAACCAGATGCACTTCGGCAAGAAATCGGTCAAGACCCTGGAGGACCTGAAAGGCTTGAAGCTGCGCGCACCCAGCCGCATCGGTTCCAAGACCCTGACCGCCCTTGGTGCCGTACCAGTGCAGATGCCGGCGCCGGCTGTGCCGGAAGCCATCGCCAAGAGCGTGGTGGACGGAGCCAGCATTCCATGGGAAGTGACCACCGCCTTCAAGCTGCAGGAAATCTGCAAGACCCACACAGTGACCGCCCCGGGACAAGCCAAGCACGCCTATTCCATCTTCACCTTCGTCATGAATCCGGCCAAATACGAAAAGCTTCCCGCCAACCTGAAAAAGGTCATCGACCAGAACAGCGGTCTTGCCACCTCCAAATGGGCAGGCAAGACCTTTGACAGCTTCACGCTGCCGGCCAGAAAGATTGCCGAGGCTCGCCACAACACCATCAATGTCCTGAGCGATGCCGAATACCAGCGTTGGATAAAGGCTACCGAAAACGTGGACAACGACTGGATCAAGGAGGTCAATGCCAAAGGGGCCAACGGTGCGGCCCTGTTGAATGATGCCAAAGCCCTGTTGAAAAAGTACAACGATTGATTCAGCTGATAAAAAAGCCGACCTGATTAGCGACCAATCTCAAGTAAGACCAGTTGTTCCCCTTTGACAAAGGGGGACAACTGGCGGAAGATTGATGCTGATCAGAAAAAGTGATGAGGTGATTGTGGACCGACTCGGGAAGGAATTGTCGCTGTCGCATGTGGACCGGCTGGTCCACGAGCTAGTTGGAGCGGCTGGATTTTTCTTCCGGGGAGGAATTCCTGGTCGAGGCAAGGGCCAGTCTCGACTCGCTGCTGAACAAGATCGAAACGGCTCACCGTGAGCTCCGGTCAATGATTGCCTTGGCTGCCGCTGCCGAGGATCTGGCTGCCCTTGCTTCCATCAATGCCCGCCTGGTCAGCCTGGCCGGCGATCTTTTTCTGGCCGGCGGCTCGGTACCAATGGTCCAGGAGCTGTGCACGGTTGCCAGGGAGGCAATTGTCGAGCGGGTGCTGGAGCTGGCCCGACGGGAGCTGTTTTTTGCAGGCTCCCACTGCGAAGCACCCTTAGCGCTGCTGGCGGTTGGCAGCGCCGGCAGGAAGGAAGAGTTGCTGTTTTCCGACCAGGACTACCTCTTTCTCCATGGCTTTGGCGAAATCATTTCCATCCACCCCGGCGAGGAGCTTGCCGATCACTTCGGCATGCTTGGCTCGCTCTTCTCCAGAAAACTGGAGGCGGTCGGCATCAGCAAATGCCCTGGCGGCATCATGCCCGTCAATGAAGATTGGCGCGGCTCCCTGCAGCAATGGCAGGAACGGCTGGCTACCATGTTCCGCTTTGAAAAGAAGGATTGGGACAAAAACATCCTCAACCTCATCGCCCTGATGGATGTCCGCTTCATCTGCGGCGACCGGGAGCTGGGGCAGGGGTTCGGCACCTTTGTCCGTTCCCAGGTGAAGGATAACCCCCAGGCCATACGGCATATGGCAAGGGTGGTAAGTTCCATGCGGCTGTCGAAGGGGTTTCTCAAGCGCTTTGTCGTCGAAGCCGAAGGGGAGCACAAAGGGGAATTCAATCTCAAGGTGCTCGCCTGGATGCCACTGGTCATGTGTATCCGGCTGCTGGCGGTCAACTTCGGGGTCGAGGAGACCTCAACCGGGGAAAGAATCCACCGCCTGCAGAGCGGTGGCCATCTATCCAGCGCCATGGCGGAAGACCTGAACGAGGCCTATCACGTTATCACCCGGCACCGGCTCCATCAGCAAAACATGCTGCGCAAAGGCATCATCGATGATGCCTGTTACATCAATCCGCACCAGCTGCCGGGGCCGGCACGGGAAACTCTGAGAAAGGCCATCGGCACCATTGACGAGCTGCAGAACCTGATACGGAGCGCCTTTTCCATGGTCACTTCTGCCGACCGCATCATTAATCACAACCGCTGACAAAAACAGGCAGGAAAAATGTCAACTGTCAGGACAAAAGAAATTCTCTGGACTCGTTCCTTCACCCTGACCATCCTGGGAATCCTGTTTCTGTTTATCCCCTTTGCCCTGTATATGCCGGTGTTGCCGGTCTACCTGCTGAAAGAACTTAATGCCTCCCTGCAAGCTGCGGGGGCAGTCAACGGCGCTTTCCTCATTGCCGCGGTCTTGTTCCGCGCCCAGACCTCTCACCTGGAGAGACGATTCGGTGTCCGCCGCATCCTCATGGTGAGCGGCTTCCTTTTCATGGCGACCAACGCCCTTTACCTGTGGACCACCAACGTATCCTGCATCCTGGGGATCAGATTTATCAGCGGCGCCTTCTTTGCCGTGGTCAATACCAGCATCTATGCCATGGGCAGCCAGCTGATACCCGTGTCAAGAAAGGGTGAAGGACTTGCCGTCATGACGACCATGTTCCTGGCCGGGGGTGCCATAGGCCCATATCTCGGCTTGAGCCTGGCCCGGTCCCTGGGCTATCAGGCGGTCTTTATTTTCTGTTTCCTGATCAGCCTGCTGGGCATGCTGATCTTCGGCATTATGAAAATTCCGGCGGAGAGGCCACAAACCCGAGGCCAGTTCTCCTTTCGCCATTTATATGAGAAAAAGGCTATCCCGGTATCACTCATCGTTTTGATGCTGGCCATTGCCTACGGGGGAGTGCTGACCTTTGTCACGATCTATGCGGCAAAACTGCAGCTATGGCTGGTGGTCGATTACTTCTTTGTGGTGATGACCGTGGCCTCGGTTGCCTCCCGGCTGGCCACCGGCCGGCTCTATGACCGCAGGGGACCGGATGCTGCAATCTATCCGGCCATTTTGCTGATGGCAGCAGGGCTGCTGATACTGGGAAACAGTTTGTCCACTGCGGGCATGCTTTTGGCAGCAGCCTTGATCGGTGCCGGTTACGGCATGGCCGTGCCCGCCATCCAGACGCTGGCGATACAGCTTTCCCCCTCCCACCGGACCAGCGAGGTAACCGCCACCTTCTTCACCTGCCTCGATGGCGGCATCGGTCTTAGCTCCTACCTCCTGGGAGGAACTATCCTTGCTTTCGGTTACGCAACAGTTTATCTTTCCCTGGGGCTGCTGACCCTTGTCTGCACCCTTTTTTATTACTACGTGCGCCACAATGCACAGGTGCTGAAAAGTTGTTAGCGCCTCAGTCACATTGCCATGGCAGGGCCGCCAGTCAGCGCAACTGCCTTACAGCCCACGGCAGTCGTTCGAGCCGCCTGGGGCTATGGAACCGAAAACCTTGAGCAGACAGCCGCCGAGCATAGCTGTTGGCCTGCTCACAGCAGAGGAAATTCATATGACCAACCATTTTCGCTATTGCCTGCGGGTCCGTTATGCGGAGTGTGATATGCAGCGGGTGGTTTTCAATGCCCGCTATGGAGAATATACCGCCCTGGCCATCTCGGAATTCATGCGTGCCGTTGGTTTGCGTCAGGAGTTCAGCAGCGGCACACTGGGCTTTCAGTGGGTCAAGCAGACCACAGAATGGAAGGCCCCGGCACGCTTCG
Organism: uncultured delta proteobacterium; assembly: GCA_963780945.1. GTDB lineage: Bacteria > Desulfobacterota > Desulfuromonadia > Geobacterales > Geobacteraceae > Geotalea. Next base: position 42,983 of record CAWAFF010000104.1, read on the forward strand.
ATGATGTCATCGAGATCTCCGTCTGGACCAAAGAAGTGGGAACCACATCCTTCACCATTGCCACGGAATTCCGTCTCGCAGACAGCAATGAATTCCTCGCCCTGGTCGAGTCAGTCCTCGTCCTCATCGATGAAAGAACCATGAAGAAGACACCGCTCCACGAGCGCCACCGGGAGGCCCTGGCCAACGGCGCTCCTGATGCCGTCACCGACCATGCCGGCTATTTGTCAGCAGGTGGCCAGGGCACCGCACCGATCTCCCCGTAAAAAAATCAATTGTCAGCCCAGGAGTCTGTCCGGCTTGGGATAAATCTGCTGCAAATTCTTCTGAACAGTTCACATTCCGCCGCTTTCTCAATAACAATCTGCTTCTCCAGCTCTGGGCACAAAAAGACCCACTGCATATTTCTGCAGTGGGTTTGGCTCCCTAGCGGTTCGGGAGATCACCTGACGGCTTTTGATCGGGTACATCTTCGTAGTCATGCGGTTCGATTTGCCTGCTTGATTCTTGTTATGTCGGCGACTCCAGATTTCTATCTTTTCTTTTTAACCAATAATATATTTTGTCCAGATATAAATAAGCAAAGGCAGCCAACATAATGCAAATTATGGCGCCCTTATACCCAGAGCGACGTGGCTTTGGGTCAAGAAACGCGACATTTGGACGTTGTTTGTCATACCAAGCTAGTATGGTGCCATCTCCCATCAGCCCTTCCATACTCTTGCGGGCACCCATTTCAGTTGGGAAGCTATTCCCGCCGAGACTTGCCAAATACCCATAATAGTTTTTTCCATTGACCGCATATTCGTATTTGATCGAGACATTCCAGGAATTAGCCTTAGATGTCCCCACCTTGCCGTTACTTATGAAATCATTGGTGTTAACAATTTTCCCTTCCGGAAGAAGCACCTTGGCTTGGACCGACTGAAGTCGTTTCGCAATTATTTCCTGACGCACCGTTACTCCGATAATCACAACTCCTGCTATAGCGAGAAGTACAGCGAACAATCTGCCAGGCCCACCCATTTGATTCCCCCCTTCATCCACTTAACATCTTCTTTATAATTTGGCATAAAGCACATAATGTCATAAGGCTGACCAGCCCGCCCAGCTTTTCCGGGCGGGCTGGTCGAGCCCCAAGTTGGACAATCGTTCTTATGACACTGTCGTGATTAGCCGAAGAAACATCCATATTTATCAGCGTTTACAATCTCCAAAAACTTTTCGACTGAGGGAGCTGTTAAATCAGGTTTGTAGCCATGCCACTTCAAATCAGCTCGCTGCCAAAAAATTTTCCAATTTTTTTGGGTTTTTACATATGTTGCCTTTGCAAATGGGTGTTCGCGAATTTTGCTTGGGTCATCCCATTGCGGACGGATTTCGAAGAGTTCCAAGCTTTGGCCAGAGAGCCTATAGCCCAAGTCTACTTCAGAGCGGATTTCAGGAGGTGGACGCCTACTTTTTAAAAAAGTTTCCAATGCCTTTTCAATTTTCTTCAACTCAAATTCAGAGAATGCCATAATTTCAATCACCTTTTAGAAACCTTCATTTTGCATTTTCATCCTATAGTTCAACGGTTTCGGCCCTCAACGGTTGCTGGAATGCAAAGCGTGGTAGCAATCCGTGTGCAGGGCATAGTTAGGCTCAGTTGCCATTTGAAGCATCTACTTTATAAAGCTTTTCGACATTCAACTTCTCTTTCAGAAAGTTCAGGATGACATCTCTGTCATCTGTGTGGAAGATGCGGAATACCTTGCAAAGACAAGGTTTCTCGAAGTCTAGTTGTATTTCGGTTCCTTCTTTCTTCCCTCGAATCTGCCCGACAGCCCTTATCGATAGATAGGGGTCTCTTCTGTTTCGGAGTTCAAATTCATTGCCTTTGACGTCTCCACACACGACTGAAGTCCCTCTATAGCGATGGGCGTTAAGGGTCACGAGGCAGCGGAGGATTGAAGGTTTCCTGCCGATCTCTCTCTTCAAAATGTCCAAGACTTCTTCTGGATTTAATTGTGTTTGTACTTTCATTGTATACCCAACGGTTCAGGAGCGCACTGGCGGAGCGAAGCGAAGTCCAAGTGCCGATCTTTGTTCAGCCTTCGGCTTGATTTATACCAATAGATATTATAGGATAATATCTATTGGTAGCAGTGGAGGTTACATCATGCAAAAAAATACCAGCGTATCACTTGGCCCACACTATGAAAAATTCATTTCCAATCAGGTTTCCCAAGGCCGTTTCGGTTCGGCAAGCGAGGCGATCCGGGCTGGGCTTCGGCTTTTGGAGGAACGGGAAACCAAACTATCACTGTTACGCCGTGCGCTTATTGAGGGCGAAGAAAGCGGCACTGCCGATTATTCCCTGAAGGCCTTAATCGATGAGATTGATAACGAAGGTCTCAACTGATGCCTTCATTTACCCTCACCAATATGGCGAAGGCGGACTTGAAGGGAGTTGCCGAATACACCCAAGAGCAGTGGGGGCGTGACCAGCGCTATGAGTATTTAACCATGCTGGATGCCTGTTTTCATCAGTTGGCCGCCAATCCGATCAAAGGGAAGGATTGCAGCGACATTCGGAACGGTTATAGGAAACTTAACGCAGGTAGCCATGTGATCTTTTACCGCCAAATGCTTAACGATTCAATACAGATCGTCCGCATATTGCATGGACGTATGGATATTGAAACGCAACTATCAGGTTCGTAAATCAGGCCGGTATTCCCCCGTCCAACATTCCCCTTCTGAATTCATCATTAATCCAAATTTCATTTCTTCTTTATCGCCGAAAGTCATAAGGCTGACCAGCCCGCCCCGTCTTTTCGGACGGTCTGGTCGTGCCGCTAGCTGGGCACTCGTTTGTTTCGGTGGGTTTTTCGTGACTCTGGAATGGAAAGGTGTAATGCGCTAGCTGGCACGCAATCTTTTTTTATGTTCAGTTGTCTGTGCTGTTTGATTTTTCATTTTTCTGGATGTTTTTTCGCGGATTAATCTCAATTCCAATCGGCATCCAAGAGCGTGAGCGTATTTTTCCAACGTCGCTATTGATGGGGAATGTTTCCCTCTCCCAGATTCAAGGCGGGCTACAGCCGATTGAGTTGTGCCGATACGTTCAGCAATTTCAGCTTGCGTAACACCCGCGGCGGCACGGGCCTTGAGAAATTCGTCGAGGTATTGAAACTCTTCGTTCAGTCGATCATATTCATCTTTTACATCTGCGCGCTCAAGTGCGCGGGCTTTAAGTTCTTTGTGAGTTAGCATTTTTGAACTCCTTCATTCTTCACCGAGCTGTTTGAAGTTCTCTTGGCGGGGTTTTGTCTGTTTTCTTGATGAATTGGTGCAAGATCACGATTTTTCTGCCGATCATTATACAAGCAATACTGACTATTTGCGCTTTTCATTGAATACCTCCAGAACAATAGCGGAAATCATTCTATTCGGCTTATCATTTACATTTAAAGAACGATACCGGCATCACCCGACGACGCGCTTTTTCGGCTGATCGGGTGCAGCCGTGATTAGGCTGCGGCCGATGCAATAAGCTCCAGAGCAGCTCTAGAGATTATGCGATGCGTAACTGCGCAAGCGATGCACGGGCATTTCCTCCACTTATGTCCGGAACGATTCTTAGTTCCAGCGCCGTCACCCCGACGAGATCGACCGTGTAATCTTCAAACTCCCGCGTCATGCCTGGCGGACTGAAGTTATATTGCTGACGCACAATCTCCCGGTAAGATTGACCGGCGTCCGGCGACCACCGCAACACGAATTCTTGCGTGCGCGCCTGTTGATCTTCGTGAAACAGTAGTTGAATACGCCTGACCTGCTGCAACTCATCAAATAGAAGGCGGATCGTCTGCTCTCCGGCTTAGCAGCCCGCCAACCCAATCCGACGATGGGTAACAGCGCTGCCTCAATTGGGTGCGCCGCCTCCTCGGACGTGAGTTCGACTTGCGCCAGGCGTTGCAAGTCTAGCCAACTTTGATCGACTGGTGAGGCATTTTGAAGATTTTGATTAATTATCCGTTTGCGCATTGGACTTCCTCTTACACCTTTCTATCTTACACAACGCAGTTGAGCTTAGGTGGCGCCCCGTCAGGGGCGGTCACCTGCAGCGAATTGTTAGGCGACGCTATTTGCCTACCTCATATCGCAGTTCAACCATGCCGTCCCCCATCTGGCGAACTGAAATAAGGCGCAGGATTGGGCTCAGAACTCGGCGTGGAAACAGTTGCTTGCCTCTGCCCAGGGTAACTGAGCCAATTTGGATGATGAGTTCATCCAGAAGTCCTGCATCATAAAACTGCCCCGCCAAGTCTCCGCCCCCCACAATCCAGATGTTCTTTTCCCCGGCGGCCACGCGCATCTCATTGTGAACCTGGCGCACATCACCTTTCACGAACCTGATGTCTGAACCTTCTATTACCGGGAGTACGCGACTGGTGAATACCCAGACAGGCTGGGTGTACGGCCAAGGTGATCCGGTCTCGGCCGCAACCTTGTCGGCATTGCGGATGATCCACTCGTAGGTGGCGGATCCCATTGCCAGTGCGCCGACCTCAGCAATGAAATCTGGGTAGCTGGAGTCATTCAGATCCGCAAGAGGAAACAGCCACTCCAACGAGTCATCCTCGGTGGCGATAAATCCATCAAGACTTGATGCGGTGTAGTACTGGGTCTTCATGACTTCGATTACCTCTCGTGCCAGATTTCGACCGCCTAACAGTGTAGCGCCTTACGTGACGCGGGTTCATCGCGGACACGTGCAGGCGCTGGTTAGGGATTCTTTTTCAGTTTATAGCCACCAGACTTAATGCTGCGTACAAATATAAATAATATTAATATAGATACATTGAATAAAAGTATAATGCCAAACCCATAAATAGATATAAATACTGTATGCGTTGCGACTAATTTGGTAGAGCAACTCTTCTCCAGAGTATCCGCCGAGAGGACTATATCTTATTGCGAAAAACATTAAGCCGATTATACAAGTTGAAAATAATAAATAGCATGCCAAAGTGTTTCTTAATCCAACTTGAACTCTGATTATATTGTTGAATTTAACAATATTAAACAAATGCGAGTTTCTCTTGATACTATAATATGATGTTGGCAAAACAAGAAGCCATGAGCAAGCTAGTATTAATCTTGCTAAATTTTTGTTTGTTGTATTTATTGCAGTTAACTCTATTGACGGAATCATGTAATTTAAAATATTTGGAATTATGAGTAAAAAGTGGTCGTCGCAATATTCAAATGCAGATAATAAAATCATTACTACAAAATACAGTATGAGTATGTAATACTTTTTTATATCAGCTATTTTCATACTAATATCCCTAGTATTAACTTCATCCCTAATCGGGTAGGAGGCGGGATTTCTCCCGCCGTCCTCCCACACCACCGTGCGTACGGTTCCGTACACGGCGGTTCATGAAACGCGTTGTAGTCGGTGGTACTGGTTCTGTAAGCGATACCAGCCCCAGGCTATCGAAGTAGGAGTTCTTGAGAAGCCGGTGCATGTTGATAGGTTCCAGCCGTGGCCCAAGGACCACGCTGGATTCTGACGAATCGCCATGCTGCGTCTCCCGAAAATCCCAGTTTGATCAGGTTCTTTGCTCGGGTATGTTCCGCTTCCACTGCCGCCAAAGATGGCCCGCAGTTTCCGCCGAAGCCAGCTGTCCAGTGTCCTGAAAGATCGTCGTGTTCCCTGCAAGGTAGAAAGTAATTCACCCATCCCCGCAACTTCGGATTCGCCTCTTATATGGTCCGGGACATGCTCCATCCCCGCCCCGCTTTACAGATTTTCCGCAGAGTCCTTGAATCTTGGCTACCGCTTTATCCCCTACTATCAGGCGGGCTTTCGTCGGATGCCAGGACATGGTGTACCCAAGGAATGTTCTGTCGCCACGGGCGGTCTACCGCGCTTTTGGCTTGGTTGACCGTGAGCTTGAGCCGCTCCGACAGGAACTGGGTGATGGACGCCATAACTCGCTCGCCGCTGGCCTTGGTCGCAACGTAGATGTTGCAGTCGTCGGCGTAGCGGCAGAAGCCATGGCCTCGTTTCTCCAGTTCCTTGTCCAGTTCGTCCAGCAGGATATTGGAAAGCAGCGGCGAGAGCGGGCCGCCTTGCGGCGTCCCTTCTTGTCGTGGTGAGATCATTCCTCCCTCAAATATCCCGACCTTCAGGTAGCTGTCGATCAGCTTCAGCACCCGCTGGTCTTTAACCTTGCGCTTCACCAGCGACATGAGGATGTCGTGGTTGACGCGGTCAAAGAACTTCTCCAGGTCGATATCGACCACCCATCGTTTGCCGCTTATGACGTGCTGGCGGGCGGCTTTTACTGCCTGATGGGCACTCCTTCCGGGTCGGAACCCGTAGGAGTTTTCGGAGAAATCCGGATCGAACTTTTGGCTCAAAACCTGATGCACTGCCTGCTGGATGAGACGGTCGAGAACGGTGGGTATCCCCAGCATCCTTGTCCCGCCTCCCGGTTTCGGTATTTCTACCTTCAATACCGGTTGCGGGCGATACCTGCCCGCCAGCAGTTCTTCTTTGATGCGCGGCCATTCTTGCTGTAGATAACCTTTGAGGGACGTTACCGGCATCTCATCGACACCGGGCGCTCCCTTGTTGGATACCACCTTTGACAAGGCCGCCATCATGTTGCCTCGATTGATGATTGTTTCCATCAGTCGTTCCGTCTCGAAAGTGGAGTGATCCTTCCTTCCCGTGACGCTTGCCGCACCCGCCCCGGCTCCCTTCGGCTTCCGGCCGCTCCATTCCGGGTTGGCGCCGGGCATCTCTTCCCGGCCTTCTGCTGCTCCTGTCGTCATCGAAATTCAGGTTCCCTTTCGTCGTTTCATGTTCCGCCCTTCATCGACTGGTCAGGCCGACTACTATGGCTTCTGCTGACTTCTGCCGAACATGAGGGGACTGCTTTTCAGCTCCCCTGCACCGGATTTCGCCCAGTGCGGGACGACAGACCTCCCCGGGTAATACGCGTGACCTTCATCCCATATACCCGCCGCATTTACAGCCGCACCCTCTGGATGGTTATCGGGCTTTGAAGTCACGTGCCTTCTCGCCCGGATACGACTGCCTCATATGCGATTTCTGTTCGTCGGGCCAGGACTTTGCCTGCGGCTTCCTTCAGATTCCGCCTCGCGACGGACACCCTTGCCGTCCGGCTAACGGTTCCCACCATCAGGGTCCGTAGAGGAACTGCACCTCCAAGTCAATCAACTACCACAGTTGATCATACGTCGCTTTGGCGACACGCGCCCTGCCGGGCGCACACGGAACACGGTTTAGCGCTTGACCTGCCGGGGCTTTTTCCCGGTCTTGGTCTAAGCGCTTGTTAGCGCCTCAATGTCTGCCGCTCGCTTCTCCAACTCATTGGCCTCATCTGCGCGTCCAGTTGCGCGGTAAAGGTTCGCAAGGTTGTACAAACTGCTGGGGACATCAGTCTGCTTCGGCCAAGACTCAACAATCGCCAATGTTCGCTGGTAGAGTGGCTCTGCAAGAACGTACTCGCCTTGGGCAAAGTACAGTTGCGCTAGATCGTTCAGGCTGTTAACCACACCGCCGCCATTCGGACCTAAGGCATTTTCGGCAATCTCCAGCGACCGCCTGTAAAGCGGCTCTGCCTGATCGTAGTTGCCCCGGCTAAAATAGAAACGTCCAAGCATGCTCAAGCTGTTAGCTACATCAGAATGATCCGGACCTAAGGCATTCTCCATAATTGCCAAAGAGCGTTTGTAAAGAGGTTCCATCAAATCGTATTTACGTTGCTTGTTGTAAACAAAAGCCAAGCTGACCAGACTGTTAGCTACATCAGTGTGATCGGGGCCGACAGCCTTTTCAGCCACTTCAATTGCCTTCTTAGCTACTATCTCCGCTTCTTCGTAATTGCCTGACTGCTTAAGTCTCTGAACCTCTTTGATAAGCTTCTCCCATTCCACTCCAGCACCATTCTGCTCAGCTAGAGCGAGGGACGAACAAAGAAACACAGCTGTAATAATAGTTTTGATAACTTTCATATGACTTTGCCTCCTGATTTCGGCATAACTCCTTATTGACCTGATCTGCACAACATCTGAAAAATCTTAAATCTCATATTAAATCTCCACGAAGAGGGCGGTAAAGCACCTGTTTTTATGTTTAATGCCACTAGGATAACATTCCATTATGGTTGTTGTGCGGTTTTCCCCTAAATTGGGTTAGCAGTATATGCCGAATTGTGATCCTAATCGAGAATTTATTAAAATACATTTCAGAAGTTGAGGCAGGCGGTTGCCACAAAAAACCCACTGCATCCTTCTGCAGTGGGTGGTGGTTCTTTAACTGGCCGGTGCTCACCAGCGCGTCAGCGACTTTCGATTTCCCAAGTCAGACCTGCTGCTAGTGGAGCTGCCTTACTGCTCTTGTCAGCCCTTCCAGGGTCAAGGGAAACATGGGGAAGAGCCCGGCAACGGTGGGGACGGTTTCGTAGTGGTTCCAGGAATTTTCGGGAAGGGGATTCATCCAGGCGCGCTTGGGGAAGGCATCGGAGAGCTGCCGAAGCCATTCCAGGCCGGTGACGTTGCTGGTTCGGTAGCGTTCCAAGGTGCCATGCGGGCTCATCAGCTCGTAGGGTGACATGGCCCCGTCGCCGACGATCACCAGCCGGTAGTTCCTGCCGTACTCGCGGATTACTTCAGCGGTGGGCACCGCCTGATCGGTATCAAGGTTGGTATAGAGGTTTTCGTAGACACAGTTGTGGAAGTAGAATGCGCGGAAATCCTTGAAGTGGTTGAGCCCGTGGGCCGCCGAAAAGAGCCGCTCGGAAAGGTCCCGGTACGGCTCCATTGAGCCCCCCGAATCCATCACCAGGAGAAGACGCACCTGGTTCTCCCGCTCCCGGCCGAAGATCAGGTCGATCTCTCCGGCATTCTTGCAGGTCTTGTCGATGGTGGCCTCCATGTCCAGGATCTCCTCTGCCCCCGAATCCCGCAAATCACGCAGCCGTTTCAAAGCAACACCGATCTGCCGCACGTCCAGGGTCAGGTCGTTGCGCAGATTGCGATAACGGCGGGCAAAGGCCTGCAGTGCCGCCCTCCCCCCCTGCCTCTCGGCGGCGAAGGAAATGCCGGAAGGATGGCTGCCGTTGATGCCGTAAGGGCTCGTGCCGCCGCTGCCAATCCACTTCTTCCCCCCATTGTGAGCCTCTTTTTGGTCGTGCAGCCGTTCTTCCAGCTGCCGTAACAGCTCGTCCAGGGACAGCGCCTTGAGGCGGGCCAGTTCTTCTTCGGAAAATTGCCTGGGCAAACGCGGGTCCTGCAGCCATTCCAGGATCTTCTCCCTGGTTGCCAGGTCGTCGGGAAGCGCCCCCTCCTTGAAACAATAGGCAAAGGCCTGGTCAAAGGCGTCGTAATGGGCCACATCCTTGATCAGCAGACAGCGGGAGAGGTAGTAGAAATCTTCCAGACTGTCATTGTGCAGTCCTTTGGCAAGCCCTTCCAGAAGGACCAGCCACTCGGTGAGGCTGACCGGAACCTTCAGCGCCCGCAATGAATGATAAAGAGTCAGAAACATCAGCTGAAAAAGCGGCGGCCCGCAGTACGCACATCGGCCGGACGGTTGGCGTGGCGGGAAAGGGCGTCGGTATCCTCCTGCATCTTGACCAGAGCCCCGAGAAAGGGTACCGAATCCAGCGAGGGGACATCTCCGTCGGGAAGCCTGGCGCCGCTGGCCAGCAGGACACGGATCCAGTCGAGAAGCTCCGAGGTTGAGGGACGCTTGCGCAGCCCCGGCACCTCACGCAGACCGTAAAAGATTTTACAGGCACTGGCCATCAGCTCGCCGGCCAGATCAGGGAAATGAACCTCAATGATGGCCCGCATCTGCGCCTCATCGGGGAAATCGATGTAGTGAAAGACACAGCGGCGCAGGAAGGCATCGGGCAGTTCCTTTTCCGAGTTGGAGGTGACGATCACCACCGGCCGCAGGTCGGCCGTTACCCACTCGTCGGTCTCCAGGACGTGGAAGCGCATCTCGTCCAGTTCAAAGAGCAGGTCATTGGGAAACTCGATGTCGGCCTTGTCCACCTCGTCGATGAGGAGCACCACCCGCTTCTGGCTGGCAAATGCCCGGCCCAGGGGGCCGTACTTGATGTAATGACAGATGTCCTTCACATCGCCGTCGCCAAAGCGGGCATCGTTCAGACGCTGGACCGTGTCGTAGGTGTATAGGCCATCCCGGGCCTTGGTGGTGGATTTAACGTTCCAGAGGATGATCTCCATCCCCAATGACTCGGCAATGTGATGGGCGAGGAGGGTTTTTCCGGTACCCGGCTCCCCCTTGAGCAGGAGCGGTCGTTCCAGGGCAATGGCAACGTTGACCACATCCTGGAGCGACCTGGAGGCAACATAGCCTTCGGTGCCGCTGAATTGATGAAAGGGGAGATTGTTCATTTTGGTTGCTCTCCTTGATTTGCTTAGGTTGATAAACTGCGCTTACTTTGGCCGAACTCTTCACACAGTGCCGGTTGACTTGGTATCATCGCCATCCCTGCCCCGGAAAAGCTTTATTCCAATATACTAGTACCATTATACCGATTTACTGTCAAGAAAGGGCTCAGCCGAAGCTGTGATAACGGTTGACGCCCAATTGGTCAAGCTTCACCTCAAGCCCCCCGCGGGAAAGTTGGTAGCGCAGATGGGCCAGACATTCGCCCAGTGCCAGCTGCAGGTCAAAATGGCCGAGAGGTGCCGGATACATGACCTGCACCAGTTCGAAGGCGGACAGGTCCCTGGCGGCACAGGCATCCAGTATTACCTGCAGCCGGCGCTGGTGGTGGCTACGCAGCTGTGCAACGCGCTTCCTTGCTCCGCGGAACGGGAGTCCGTGGCCGGGCAGCACCAGGACGTCATCGGCAATTTCGGCGAGTCGATCGAGGGAAGCAAACCAGCGGCTGAGTGGGTCGTCCTCCGGGTCAACGACACTGACCGAGACGTTGGTGGAGATGCTTGCCAGAAGCTGATCGCCTGAAAAAAGGATACCTTTGTCTGCAGAGAAAAGAAGCGCATGTTCCGGAGAATGCCCCCGACCGGTGATGACCCGCCAGTCACCGCCGCCGGCAGGCAGCGGCTGGCCTTCCTGCAGGCGGATGAAAGACGGCGGCATTGGCGAGATCTGGGGAGAAAACTGGAACATTATCAGGGTCTGCGGCAACAACTCCCGGGGGAAGCCGGCACGCTGAAAAAACTCGGCGTGCTGCCATGGCACCTCTTGCAGATTGTCCGGCCAGCCTCTCAGGGTGAAATACTCCTCACCGGAAATGAACAGCGGAATCCGCCAGCGCTCTGTTAAATAGCCGGCCAGCCCGAGATGATCCACATGGTAGTGGGTGCAGTAGACGCCGACCACCGCCTCACCACGCAGCGGCCCGGAAAACACCTCCTCCCATATGCCCCTGGTCTCGGCTGAATCGATGCCGGTATCGATAATCAGCCACCCACCCGCAACCCGCAACAGGTAAACATTGACGTGATCAAGGGCGTAGGGCATCGGCATGCGCAGCCACTTGATGTCCGGGGTGATGTCCACCAGCCCCGCTTTCTCCTGCGGCGGAGGGTACGGGAAGGTCAGCTCTGCCGGGGGCGGGTCGGCTAGCAGTGGCCCTGTCGAGCCGCTGTCAATTCTGTTTGTCGCCAGGTTCAGTTTCAGCATGGCTTCCTCATTTTTTCAGGCATGACACATTTACGCCAATATAAAACGGTTTGCTTTTTATCTGAAACTGGTATTATCATACTGCAAATGGTTTAAGTTGAAAGTGTTGACGTTTAACTAATAACACATCTAAAACATCTTTTTAAACAATTTCCACCTTGGGTATGAACATGCAAATTAAAAGCCGGCCTGCGAAGATGAAACCGGATTTCTTTCAGGCAAAGTTCAGCGAGCTTGAGCAGTTATTTGCCGATCTGCAGTTCGGTTTTTCGGTGCTCGACCAGGACCTGCGCTTCATTCACGTTAACAGCGAACTGGCAATGCTTGACGGCGTACCCATTGAACAACATGCAGGAAGATCCATTGAGGAATTGAATCCGCAGATTGCCCGTGCCTTGGGACCGATTCTTACCCGCGTCATGGACGACGACCGGCCTTTCTTCGAGCAGGGCGTCATTATCCCCGGTGCCGTTACGGGCCTGCCGAAACAGGGCAGCACCTGGCAGGTGCGCTGCTACCCGCTCAAGGCCGATGACGGCACGGTACGGGGGGTCAGTCTTATCGTGCGGGATGTTACGGACCAGAAACTGCGGGAAGCAGCACAAATAGAGCGGCTGCATTTCGAATCCCTCCTTTCGTCTCTATCTGCCAAATTCATCAATGTGCCGGTCAGCGAAGTGGATGGGAAGATCGTCCAGGGGCTGCAGAAAATTGTTAATTTTTTGGGGTTCGACCGGAGTACGGTCTGGCGCTTGGATGCCGACAGTGGCGGGATGATCTGCACCCACTCCTATGAACTGCCTGGCATCAAGCCGCCTCTTCCTGTCCTGGCCCCCGGATTGGTTCCGACCTGGAACGGCATGGTCTATCAGGACGAAATCTTCAAGGTTTCCGATGTGGACGAATTATCCGACGACTTCCGGCTTGAGAAACAATATTGCAAGGACCAGGGTGGCATACGGTCGATCATGTTCATTCCCGCGAAAGTAGGGGGGGTGGTTGCCGGCTTCATTACCTTTGTCTCCTATAGCGTCAAAAGGGACTGGCCCGAAGACCTTATTCAGCGGCTCCGCATCCTTTGGGAAATATTTGCCAACGCCCTTGAGCGAAAACACGCCGACCAGAAGATTCAGAAGGCCTTGAGGGAGATCAAAACCCTGAAAGACCGGCTTGAGGCAGAAAATATCTACCTTCGCGACCAGATCGAGATTGAGTACAAGCCCGATGAAATCATAGGCCAGTCGGACCCTTTGCTCAAGGTGCTGCGGCAACTGCAGCAGGTTGCCCATACCGACTCTACCGTGCTGCTGCTGGGAGAAACCGGCACCGGCAAGGAACTCCTGGCCCGTGCTATTCATAATCAGAGTTCGCGCCGGGAACGCTCCATGATCAAGGTCAATTGCGCAGCCTTGCCGGCAACACTGATCGAAACCGAATTGTTCGGCCATGAAAAGGGAGCCTATACCGGTGCTGCGGCGAGACATGTGGGTCGTTTCGAGGCTGCCAACGGCTCGACCATTTTTCTCGACGAGATTGGCGAACTCCCCCTTGATCTTCAGTCCAAATTACTGCGGGTGCTTCAGGAAGGGCAATTCGAGCGCCTTGGCAGCACCAAGCCGATCGATATCGATGTCCGGGTCATTGCCGCCACCAACCGCAATCTTGCCAAGGAAGTAAAGGAAGGGCGATTTCGGGAAGATCTTTATTACCGCTTGAACGTGTTTCCCATATCGGTCCCGCCGCTGCGGGAGCGCAAGGAGGACATTCCCTTGCTGGTCTGGGCAATGGTCAAGGAATTTGCTAACACCTTCGGCAAAACCATCGAGCGGGTCCCCAAAAAAAACATGGATGCGCTGGTGCGTTACCCATGGCCCGGTAACATCAGGGAATTGCGCAACATGGTCGAGAGGGCCATGATCCTCAGCAACGGCTCAACACTGGTGGTGGACGTGCCGGACAGCACTGCACCCGCAGCCTCCCGGGCAGTATTAATGACCGAAGTTGAGCAGAGCCATATTGTGTCCGTCATGGAAAAGACCGGCTGGCGTATCCGCGGCAAAGGGGGTGCCGCAGAGCTTCTGGGGCTTAAACCCACCACCCTGGAATCCAGAATGAAGAAGCTGGGCATTACCCGCAACACCCCTTGCTCCGAAATAGCGTAGCTGCTCTGAAATATCGTAGTTCTCCCTTTTTCCCTGATTTTCTTCCATCTCCCGCATAGTTGGCCCCAATAGCCAAAAATTTTAGTTTCCACCGCACCCACTCCATCCGATATTTCGGAGTCATCCGCCCCATCTCGATTTTAGCAAAATACCATCTCGAAGCTGTTAATCTTACATTACCGGCAACTTACATGTAAATGCACTCTCTATTTTAAACATGGAACGCATTATGCAAAACACTGTTTGCAAGTTAATGTGAATCAGGATTACTATAAAATAGGAGAGCGAGAGATGAATCAACTGGCGGTTAAACAGGAGAATGAGTTTTTGAAGCGGATCCGAAATCCTGGCCTTTTTTCAAAAATCATGGATGCGGAAGACACCGTCTCTTTTTTTAAGGATGGCATGTACCTTGGCTTCTCCGGCTTTGCCGAGGGCCACCCGAAGACGGTACCGGGTCTCCTGGCCGATCATGTTGAAAAGCATGGCCTTGCCGGGAAGATGAAGTTCAACGTCTATACCGGTGCTTCCATCGGCACCGATGTGGACGATCGCTGGGCGAAGCTGGGCATGCTGGGCAGGCGCTGGCCCCATCAGCAGGGCAACGCCATCCGCAAGGCGATCAATGGCGGCGAAATCGAATACGGCGACCGCTATCTTTCCATGTACGCCCAGGATTTCGGCTATGGCTACTATACCCTGGACAATGGCGGCAAGATTGACATCGGCATCATCGAGGCGAGCTGCATTACCGAGGACGGCAGCATTGTCCCGACCCTGGCCGTGGGCATCATCTCCGAAATTGTCGAGCGGGCGGAAAAGATCATCATCGAGATCAACACCAAGATCCCTTCCCTGGAAGGCCTTCACGACTGCGTCGGGGTGGATCTCCCTCCCAACAAGAAGGTCTACAATATCCTGAATGTGAAGGACCGGATCGGAACGACCAGTATTCCCTGTAATCCCGACAAGATAGTGGCGATCGTCGAGTCCTACAAAGACCCGGTGGGCAGGCCCCTGGGGGCGCCGGACGGAAATTCGGTGCTGATCGCAAACCACATCATCGATTTCCTGCAGTTCGAGGTGAAGAGCGGCCGCCTGCCGCAAAACCTGTTGCCGCTCCAGTCAGGAGTCGGCTCCATTGCCAACGCCGTGGTCGGTGGTCTGCTCGCCAGTCCCTTCGAGAACCTGACCGTCTGGACCGAGGTTTTTCAGGACAACCTGCTGGACATGTTCGATTCCGGGAAACTGGACTACGTGACCACCGCCTCCTTCTCACTCTCCGATAACGGCATTCAGCGCCTGCTGGCAAACTGGGACAAATATACCTCCAGAACCCTGCTGCGGCCGATCCAGATCACCAACCATGCGGAGCCGGTGCGGCGGCTTGGCCTGATCTCCATGAATACCCCGGTGGAGTTCGACATCTACGCCCACGTCAATTCATCCATCGTCAACGGCTCGCGGCTGCTGAACGGGGTCGGCGGCTCCGGCGATTTCATGCGCAACGCCTATCTTTCCATCATGCACACCCCTTCGACCCGGCCCTCACAGACCGATCTCCAGGGCATCAGCTGCGTGGTGCCGATGGTTACCCATGTGGATCATACCGAGCATGACATGGACGTGCTGGTAACCGAACAGGGGCTTGCCGACCTGCGCGGCCTCTCCCCCAAGCAAAGGGCGCAAAAGATCATCAGCAAATGCGCACATCCGGAATACAAGCCGCTGCTGCAGGAGTATTTCGACCGTTCGCTGAAAGAGTGCCTGGCAAGCAACAGCGCCCATGAACCGCACATGCTCCACAAGGTTTTCAAAATGTACCGGAATCTGGACGAGAAAGGGACCATGAAGCTGGAAGGCTGGGATTGACAGGCCAGATTACATCAATCCGAACAGGAATTAACGAGAAGGAGTAATGCCATGACAGTAAAAAATAAAGATTGGGCAACGCTGGCCAGGATGCCGAAATTTGTCGAGCTGCACAGCAAGAAGAAGTCGTTTCTGATCACGCTCTGGTGCCTTGGCTCAGTGATGTTCTACCTGCTTCCCATCTGCGCCGGTTATGCCCCGGAATTCATGAAGATCAAGCTCATCGGCAGGCTCAATGTCTGCTATTTCTTCTGCCTTTTCGAGTTTGCCATGACCTGGGCAATCGCCCTCTACTATACCTATAAAACCAACAACTATTTCGATCCGCTGACGAAAGAAGTACTTGCCGAAATTAACAAGGGGGAGCTGGCATGAAACGTTTATGGATTCCATTGATCTTGTCCCTGACCATCTGCCCGCTCTGTTACGCCGCGCCTGCCGATGATGCCGCCGCCAAAGCCCCTGCTGCCACGGTGACAACCGCCGCACCAGTTACCCCGCCTGCGGCCGGTGCTCCAGCTGCCACGAACGCCGTCAGCACCAAGGCGCCTGCGCCACTGGCAAAGGAGATGAAGACCAACAAGGCCATTACCCTGACCATGTTCGCGGCAATAGTTCTTTTCACGGCAATGATTGTCGTCCGGGCAGCAAGAAGCACCAAGACCACGGCTGACTACTATGCTGCCGGGGGGGGCATTTCAGGGTTTCAAAATGGCTGGGCCATCGCCGGAGATTACCTCTCCGCCGCTACCTTTCTCGGCATTGCCGGCATCACCTCCATGTTCGGTGCCGACGGATTCATGTATGCGGTAGGCCCCTTTTTCTCCTTTGTCACTATTCTGCTGGTCATTGCCGAGCCGTGCCGCAATGCCGGCAAATACACCCTGGGTGACATCCTGTCGCTGCGCTCTGCTTCGAAGTTAGTGCGCGGCACCGCCGCACTGTCGGCGGTGGTCGTCTCCACCTTCTATCTCCTGGGACAGATGGTCGGCGCCGGCAAGCTGATGCAGCTGCTTCTTGGTATCCCCTACAATGTCTCGGTCATCGGCGTCGGTGTGCTGATGGTCCTCTATGTCACCTTCGGCGGCATGAAGGCGACCACCTGGGTCCAGATCATCAAGGCCTTTCTCCTCATGCTCAGCGGCATCGCCATCACAGGCCTGTTGCTGTGGAAATTCAACTTCAACCTGTTCGCCTTCTACGACGCCGTTGCTTCCAGCAGCGGGGTACAGGACCATGTACGGGGACTACTGAAGCATGCTACCCCGCAGCCCGGTTTTGATTACGGCCAGCGCTTCCTGGAGCCGGGTCTGATCCTCAAGAACCCCCTCGACCAGATCTCCCTGGGCATAGCCTTTGCCCTCGGCGCTGCCGGACTACCGCACATCATGATGCGCTTTTTTACCGTGCCCAACGCCCAGGCAGCCCGCAAGAGCGTGGTCATCGCCATGGTACTCATCGGCGTCTTCATGATCTTGGTGACGATGATCGGTTTTGGCGCCGCGCTCTTCATCAGCCCGCAACAGATCACCGCCGTCGACAAGGGGGGTAACATGGCGGCGCCCATGATCGCCCAGTTTGTTGGTGGTGGTGCTGGTACCCTGGGGGGGACATCTTCCTGGCCTTCGTCTGTGCCGTAGCCTTCTCCACCATTATCGCCGTGGTTTCCGGCCTGATCCTGGCAGTATCCGCCGCCGTTGC
Organism: uncultured delta proteobacterium; assembly: GCA_963780945.1. GTDB lineage: Bacteria > Desulfobacterota > Desulfuromonadia > Geobacterales > Geobacteraceae > Geotalea. The sequence continues at coordinate 60,431 of CAWAFF010000104.1, forward strand.
CCATGATTTCTACGTCAATGTCCTCAAGGACGGCAAGTCCGACCAGCGCGAGCAGATGAAGATTGCCAGGATCTCCGCCTTTGTCATCGGCGCGGTGGCCATCGTCCTGGGGATCGCCTGCGAAAAGCAGAACATCGCCCACCTGGTGGTGCTGGCCTTTGCCGTGGTCGCCTCCAGCAATTTCCCCGTCATCCTCTTCGCCCTCTTCTGGAAGCGTTTCAACGCCGGCGGCATCGTTACCGGCCTGACAGTGGGCGCCGTCTTCGCCATCGGCGTGGTCCTGGTTTCCCCGACCATGACCTATCCGAAGAAGATCGCCGCCGATGCGAAAAAGGTTGTGGATCTGCTGGAGCAGAAGCAGTCCTCGGGCGTCATCCTGGCTGACAAAGACCTGAAATCACTGGAGAAGGCGCGGACCGACTATGTGAAGAACAAGGACGGCAAGTCTTTGGTCGGTCTCGATGCGCCGCTCTTCCCGCTGAAGAACCCGGCCATCCTTTCGGTGCCGGTCGGCTTCCTGGCCGCCATCGCCGGCACCTTCCTCTTCGGCACCCGTCGGGAGGAGGATATGTTCGACGAGTTGTACATCCGGCAGAACACTGGCTACGGCATCGCCGACGCCAGTGACCATTGAGCGTGACGAGCAATCTGGCGCTGAAAAATGAACTCAACTGATGGAAATTATTTCAGGAGGCATGAAATGTTTATAAGATCAGGTATTTTGACAACAGCGATGCTGATGGTTGCAGTATCCGCCATGGCGGAAGAAGCAGTACCTTACAACTGTGATTACTCACCATCCTGCGAGGTGGCTCCCGGAGTCTACGGCGCCATGGCTTCACCGGTAAAGAGCAAGTTCAACCTCTCCCTCGGCGGCTATGTCAAGCTGGACTATGCCCATAACACCAACGCCGTCGGTCCCCGCAGTCCGGTGGGTTACGGCAATCTCCCCATCAACGGCAGCAAGGATGAATCGCTGTTTACCGCCAAACAATCCCGTCTCTGGTTCAAGGTAGCCGGCCCGGCCTTGCTGGGCGCCAAGACCAATGCCCTTGTTGAAGCGGATTTTTATGGTGGAGGCTCCACCAGCAACGAAAACCCCAATTTCAGGTTGCGTCATGCTTACGGCAGCATGGACTGGGCCAATACCCAGGTCTTGTTCGGACAGTTCTGGGATGTCTTCGGCCCGGCCGCAGCCGATACCATCGATTTTTCCCAGGGTAGCTCCACAGGCACCCCCAACAATCCACGGGTCCCTCAGATCCGCCTGGCGCAAAAATTCAATTTGAATGCGGACAATTCGGTTAAGCTGGTCCTCGCCCTCCAGAATCCGGTTCAGGATAGTGCCTCGGCCGCCGCCGGCTCCTTATCCAAAACCGCAGGCTACGGCAGCCTGGTTAACGTGGCCGGGCAGCTCATGTTCTCCAGCAAGAGCCTCGGCGTATCCCCCGGCTTCATGGGTCTTGGCATGAGCCCGCTGCAGGCTGGCCTGTTCGGTCTTGGCGGCAAGCAGAAGATCGCAGGCAATGATCAGGTTGACGTTTACGGCTACGGGGTCTACGGCTTTGTCCCTATTCTCAAGTCCAGTGACGGCAAAAACCGGGCCAGGACCCTGTCACTGGAGACCCAGGCCTATATCTCCTCCGGGCTGGACATGCTAGGGGCAACCGCCCTCTCCGTAACCAACGCCAAGCCGGACTTGAACGGCGCCAAGGGGTACGGCCTTTATGGTCAGCTCAAGTTCTACCCGACCCAGGACCTGGGCATCACCGCTGGCTACAATCGGCGCAGCGTGCTCAATGCAGATAACTACAAGGGCCTTACCGCTGCCACGTTGGCTCTCAGCCCCGGTGGCGCAAACGGAGTGGAAAGGTATAACGAGCTCTTCTACGCCAACCTAACCTATGACCTGAACGCGGCCATCAGGCTGGCCACCGAATTCGAACACAACAAGACCCAATACATGGCCACTACCACCGGCGCAGCAACCAACGCCACCGGCCAAAACAATGTGGTCCGCCTTGCGGCGTATTATTTCTTTTAGAGCAGGCGGCCCTGGAAAGGCCTTACCAACAATTACCTGACCGCTCTTGATGTATCCAAGGGCTAATCCATCAGAAGGAGATTACACATGTTAAACAAGGCATTCATTCCCTACCGCGGCTATTACAGCACCCCCTTCGCCAAGTGGCAGGGCACCCTGGCCAACGAGCATTCCATCGTTCTTGGCGCCGCCACTTCAAAGAGGTTTTTCGAGAGCAAGGGCTGGGACCCGAAAACGATCGAGTATGTCATGGTCGGCAGCACCGTCTATCAGCAGCAGTGGTTTTACAGCGGTCCCTGGGCCGCGGCCATGATGGGAGCAGAGGGTTCGCCGGGCATTCTGCTCACCCAGGCCTGCTCCACCTCAGCTTTTTCCCTTTACCAGGCCGGCATGGGGGTTGAGACCGGCACCTTTGAAAACAGCTGGTGCCTGTTGTCCGATCGCTGCTCCAACGGGCCCCATGCAGTCTGGCCGAATCCCGCTGGCCCCGGAGGCAAGCCCATAGCAGAGGACTGGTTCATGGACAATGTGAACAAAGACCCCTGGGCAGGGGAGGCGATGATCCGCACCGCCGAAAACGTTGCCAAGGAATTTGCCATCACCCGTGAAGAGTGCGACGCCCTTACCCTCAGGCGCTATGAGCAGTATCAGGAAGCCCTGGCCAATGACCGGGAGTTCCAGAAGCGCTATATGTTCCCTGTGGAGGTACAGGTTTCCAAAAAGAAGACCATCACCCTGGAAGCAGACGAAGGGGTCATGGCCACCACCAAAGAAGGGCTGGCCGGCCTCAGACCGGTACTTCCCGACGGCGTCCTCACTTTCGGCGCCCAGACCTTTCCCGCGGACGGCAATTGCGGCATCTGCGTCACCACCAGGGACAAGGCAAAGGAACTGAGCGCCGACCCGGGGATCGAGGTTCAATTGATCTCCTTCGGCTACGCCCGCACCAAGAAGGCGCACATGGCCGCTGCCGTTGCCCCTTCCGCCCAGATGGCTCTCGACAAGGCGGGTATCAAGGTCAGCGACCTGAAAGCGGTCAAGACCCACAACCCCTTTGCCGCCAACGACATCGCCATGGCGAAGGTACTTGGGCTTGATGTGAACAGCATGAACAACTATGGTTCTTCCCTCATCTATGGCCACCCCCAGGCACCCACCGGTGCCCGGCTCATGATCGAAGGAATCGAGGAACTGGCCATGAAGGGAGGAGGCTACCTCCTCTTTTCCGGCTGCGCCGCTGGTGACACCGCTGCCTCTATCGTGCTAAAGGTAAGTTAAAAGCGGCCCTCCCCCAGCCCCTCCCATAAAGGGAGGGGAGCATTTAGTTCCCTTAACCCCCTGTGAGTACATAAGGGAGGGGGAGCATTTAGTTCCCTCTCCCTCTGTGGTACATAAGGGTGGGGAGCATTAAAAAAAGTTCCCTCTCCCCTCGTGGGAGAGGGCTAGGGAGAGGGGGAGAAAATCCCAAATTACCATTAACGGAGTTAACCAAATGTCCTACCAATACATCACCCTGAACCAGCAAGAACGAGTCCTGACCATAACCCTCAACCGGCCCCCAACCAATCCGCTCAGCAGCGATTTTGGCCTGGAGCTGTTCAAGGCCTTCAGCGAAGCCGAAAAGATGGACGATGTGACCGTCGTCATCATCACCAGCGCCCTGGAAAAGGCCTTCATCGCCGGCGCCGACATCAAGGAGATGGCGGCCCAGAATGCCTCAAAGGCGGAGAATTTTTCTCAACTCCTGCAGGGGGCCAACAACATCCTCAACCGGATGCAAAAGGTGGTCATCGCCGCCATCAACGGCCACGCCCTGGGGGGCGGCTGCGAGCTGGCCATGGCCTGCGACTACCGCCTGATGACATCGGGCAAGGCGTTGATCGGCCTGCCGGAGGCCGGATTGGGCATCATTCCCGGCGCTGGCGGCACCCAAAGGCTGCCGCGCCTGGTCGGCCTGACCAAGGCCCTGGATATCCTGCTCAACGGCCGGACCATGAATCCACAGCAGGCCCTGGCCATCGGCCTGGTGGACCGGCTGATCGAGCCGGAGAACTTCCAGGCTGAGGTGATGCAGTTCGCCCAGGAAATGGCCGCCGGAGCGGGCAAGGCTCTGGGTTACATCAAGGCAGCGGTCTACGAGGGAATTGACCTGCCCCTGGAGCAGGCCCTGGCCGTGGAGCGCAAATATATGGCAGAAAACCACAAGACCCACGACGCCAAGGAAGGGCTTACCGCCTTCATCGAAAAGAGGAAACCGAATTTTTTAAATAAATAACCGGAAAGGCTTTAGCCACGAATGACACGAATAGACACGAATGAAAAAACAATGAAACTCTCGGGTCCATTATGTTTGTCTTACACGCTTTGCTTTTATTCGTGAACATTCGTGTCATTCGTGGCTAACCAAGTTTTTTCAATAAACCATCCAAGGAGAACAAAGATGAAACTTGAAGATATCAAGACAGTTGGTATGGCAGGAGCCGGCAGCATGGGGGCCGGCATCGCCCAGGTGGCCGCCATGGCCGGCCTGCAGGTGAAAGTTGTGGACATGAGTGATGAAGTCTGTGGGCGGGCCAGGAAAACCATCGTCAAGAGCCTGGAGCGGATCGTCAAGAAAGGGACCATTACCGAAAAGGAAATGGAAGAGATCCTGGCAAGGATCAGCTTCTCCACCGACGTGGCCAGCCTTGCCGGGGTCCCCTTCATTTTCGAGGCGGTCTTCGAGGATGTCAACGTCAAGAAGGAGTTGTTCGCCAAGCTGGATGCGGTCTGCAGCGACGGTACCATCTATGCCACCAATACCTCATCCATCTCCATCACCGAGATGGCGGCCCTGGTGAAGAACCCGGCCAACTTTGTCGGCATGCATTTCTTCAACCCGGTGCCGATGATGAAGCTGGTGGAGGTTATTCCGGCCCTGCAGACAGCGGTAGCGATCAAAGACCTGGCACTGGAGATGGCAAAGAAAATCGGCAAGACCCCCATCACCTGCAAGGATACCCCCGGCTTTGTCGTCAACCGCCTGTTCGTGCCCTACATCATCGATGCCGTCCGCCTGCTTGAGGAAGGAGTGGCTTCGGCGGAGGATATCGATACCGCCATGAAGCTCGGCTGCAATATGCCCATGGGCCCTCTGGAGTTCCAGGATTTTGCCGGGGTCGACATCGGCTACCATGTGAGCAACATCTTCTATGAATACATGAAGCAAGAGCGCTTTGCCCCGCCGGGTCTGCTAAGGAACATGATCAAGGCCGGCTATGTGGGACGCAAGGCCGGCAGGGGATTTTACGATTATTCGGAAGACAAGTAACCGAACCACAAGCAAACGATCGGATGAGGGGACCATTCCCCTCACCCCAACCCTCTCCCTGAGGGAGAGGGAACAGTTATATTTTGCAAGGAGCTTTCAATGAATGGCAATCTTCTGAACGGTGGTGAATATTTATTGGTCGACAGCGCCGGCATGGAAATTTTCACACCTGAAGAATTCACATCTGAGCAAAAGCAGATCGCGGAAACCACCGAAGAGTTCATGAAGAAAGAGGTCTTCCCGAACATTGAGCGGATCGAGGACAAGGATTTCGACTTCCTGGTGGAAAAAATGCGCCAGTGTGCCGATCTTGGTCTTTTTCTGGCCGAGGTGCCGGAGGAATACGGCGGTCTGGAGCTGGAAAAGACCACTAACATGCTGCTGATCGAAAAGGTAGCTCCGGCAACCTCGTTCTGCATGGCTTTCGGCGGGCATACGGGCATCGGCATCCTGCCCATGGTCTACTATGGCACTGCCGATCAGAAAGAGCGCTATCTGGGGAAACTTTCTTCCGGGGAATGGTTTGGTGCCTACGCCCTTACCGAGCCCGACTGCGGCAGCGACCCCCTGAGTTCGCGGACCACCGCCACCCTTTCCCCCGACGGTACCCACTATATCCTCAACGGCACCAAGCAGTTCATCACCAACTCGGCCTTTGCCGACCTCTTCACCGTCTTTGCCAAGATAGACGGCAAGCAATTCTCGGCCTTTCTTGTGGAAAAGGATTTTGAAGGCTTTTCCGTCGGTACCGAGGAAAAGAAGATGGGGCTCAAGGGCTCCTCCACCACCCAGCTCGTTCTGGATAACGTCAGGGTGCCGGTGGAAAATCTGCTGGGTGAGCCGGGCAAGGGACACAAAATCGCCTTCAACGTCCTGAATGTTGGCCGTCTGAAGGTGGCAACCCAGACACTGGGCATGGCCAAGGGAGCTTTTGCCGAGGCTGCGACCTATGCAACTGAGCGGAAACAGTTCGGTAAAGCCATCGGCGAATTCGGCGCCATCAAGGAGAAGCTGGCTGACATGATGGCCGCCATCTTTGCCTCCGAGTCGGTGATCTACCGGGTTGCAGGGCTCCTGGACAGTCGACTGGCAACCCTGGATCATTCCGGTACCGACTATTACGAGCGCTATCAGAAGGCGATCGAGGAATACGCCGCCGAGTGCGCCATGGCCAAGGTATTCTGCAGTGAGCAGCTTGATATGGTTGTGGACGAGGCGGTGCAGATCCATGGCGGCTACGGCTACATTGCCGAGTACCCGGTGGAGCGCTATTACCGGGATTCGCGCATCCAGCGGATCTTCGAGGGCACCAACGAGATCAATCGCATTCTCATCCCGAACATGTTCTTCCGCCGGGCCGACAGCAATGGCAGTGTACTGTGGGAGCTGGTCAAAAAGGCCCAGCAAGATATTGCCGGCAACGTGGCCGCTCAAACGGCTTACTCCCGGGAATTTGCCCTGGAAGCTGCAACGGTGGCGCGGCTCAAGCAGCTGTTCCTGGCAGTGCTGGGTGAAGTGGCCCCGGCCAGGGAAAATCAGGAAGTGCTGCTGGCGATCGCCGATATGGCCATCACCATATTTGCCCTGGAAAGTGTGGTGCTCAGGGTCGACAAAACCCATGTTCAGTCCAGCGAATCAAGACAGAAACTGCTTCAGGCTGTGGCCAAGGTTGCCGCCTTTGAACTGTCGAACCAGTTCAGGTCAGCTGCAAGCCGCTGCTGCGCCTACGCCTTGACAGGGGAGGCAATGATCAACATGCAGAAGACCGTCTCACATCTCTCCGCCTGCGCGGTGGAAGGGCTGCTTGAGGCAAAACACCTGCTGTCGGACGCAGCGCAGGACGGCGGCAGATATTACTTCTGACAACAATTGGATGACGCAACACCATTTCTCGCGTAAAAGGGCTCTTTCTGGACAAGAAGGGCCCTTTTTTTGTGCCCCATTGCTCTCTCCCTCCCTGGGTAGCTGGACCTTGCAATAAAAACAGGTCTCAGCTGTGGAAACGTAGGAAGAGGCGTTGACTGGTTATACTGAGTAACCTGTTAACAAAAGGCACGAACATTACAAGAGCCACGTTTTCCCGGCAAGAATCCTGCATGAAAAGTGCTTGGGAAAAAATCTCTAAATTGGCAGGTGCGCATAATGATCCATTTAGACAAAAACCAGACCATACCCCAGGAAATTTCGGATTTCATCCTTTCCATGATACAGGCCTTCCTCAAAACCGGCTATTACATGTCCGAACACCCAGAGGCCAAAAAGGCGACAAGCGGTTTATTCGCCTCTTTTAAAGGAATCATGAAGGAGGGAGAGATATCGTTTCTTTTTGTAACGGATACCCGCTCCAGCGAAATATTCATCACCGGCATTGCGGCAGATCCTCTGCCTGTCACCAAGCTTTTAAATAAAGGAATGGCCGAGGCATACGTCTCAAGATTCAGCGAATACTTCGAACGCAAGCACCTGACTGCCTTTACGCTGAAGGCCAGTATAAGCGATGTGGAATTCGAAAAGTTCATCGGGATTATGACCGAATCCACCTATGCGAAAGATAAAGAGGGAGATGTACGCGAAAAGCTGTCAATGGACCTGATAAAGAACAATATCCTGTCCGTTTCGACGGTATTCAATGTGGATCTTGTGGGAAAGGGCAAAAAGCTTAACTGGCGGGTTGAATTGTCCCTCTCCAGGCTGAAGAAGGATCTCAACATGATCCCGCTCTTCAGGGATATTTCAAAAGAGCAGGCGGAAGAGATCCGCAGACAAATCTTCGAGGAAATCATACGGCCGTTGACGACTCCGCAGCTTCTAACGGACATCCTACTGAATCTCAACCTCATAAGCAGCGCCATTGAGGGGTTCAAGGCCGAGGACTTCGAAGATAAGACCATAAATTACATAAACCCGAACCTGGTGCCGGACATTGCCAAACAGATCGGCGAGCGTATCGCTGCCCTGAAGAAGGCGGACGAGAAGGTAGAGATGGTCGAGGTCAAGGAGGCGCTGAGCCATTCCACCGGCATTGCCAGGAAGATCTGCAAAAAGCTCTTCGAACTTGAGAGCCAGAATGAAGAACTTCTTTCCCTTTTCGTCAAATACGGTGTCATCGCTGACGAAGAAATCCCTGCGGGCATTAAATCCAAGGTGTTCAGGATTCTGGCCCTGGACAGGTTTCTTCAGGCCCCGAACGACTATTTAAAACTCATTGAGAATAGCGCCAACCGGGCAGAAATAGAAGAAAAGGTCCTCCTCTCCTTTGAATTCCTGCCTGTCCTGTTCTCAACGGGCAAATATGTGGAGATACTGGAAATAATGAGGATTTCGGCCGTAAAGAAGGTTCCATTTGATCTGACGACTCCGGAATTACCCGAAAAGATTGCGCAGGAGTTGCAGAACAAGATGAGTGCGGCCCCCAAGGAAGAACAACTGGAAGTCCTCAATATCATGCCCTGTCTGGGCAGACTCGGGGATTTCCTCTCTGTGGACCTGCTGGATACAAACAGCAGGTTCATCAGGCGCCAGATGCTGGAGAGACTCTGCCATAGCGGACCTGATATTATCCCCCTTGTTCTGGAAACGGTGCAGAGAAAGAAGGGCTGGTATTTCTTGAGAAATGCACTGATCGTGCTGGCGAAGGTCGGAGTTCGCAACCCGGAAGTGGTGGCATTGTTCAGGAATTCACTTGGTCATCAGGAGCTGAATGTCAGGAATGAAGCCATTCAGGGCGTGCCACTGTTCCTGAAGGAGGATGGAGAGAAATTGCTTATTCCGCTTCTTTCCGATCCGGATGGCGAGGTACGAAAGCGAGCAGCGATTGCGCTCGCCGCAGCAGGACTTGCGAGTACGGTACTGCTTAACTATTTTTTGGGTCTTCTTGCAGGAAAAAACGAACCAAAGGAGCTGGAGCCGGAACAGGTTCTGGATCACATGATGGGTCTGGATCTGCGGGGGGATGCAAGGGCGCGGGTGGAAGATACCCTGCTCGATATACTCAAAGCGCCGTCTCTCCTGGCGCGGATTACGCAAGAGCACCAACCCGGGAGCGCAGTGAAAAAGTCGGCCCTCAGGCTTCTCGGCGTTGCGGGAGGCGAGAAGTCCATCAAGGTCCTGAACAGATATGCATCGGATAAGGACATGCTCCTCTCCAGGGCCGCCTCGGAAGCCATGGATAGGATCGGCAAAAGAGCGCAAAAGTAAAAAAAGTTGTAACCTTTTTATTCAGCAGACCAGCCACGCAGAGTAGATGAAGCTTATGCCAGCCCTGCGGCAAGCTCCCGCCAGTAAACTATGTCCAGACGCCTGCAGGCACGGGTCACACACACATAGAGCAGATTCCGGTCCAACGCAGACTTCCTGAAATCCTTGGCATTCGGGTCGTAAAGGATCACGTGTGCGAACTCCACCCCCTTTACCTGATGGGCAATCGTCACCAGAACGCCGGGCTCGAAGGTCAACTCCCCCTGCTGATGCAGCCCTTTTATACCGGCTAACGCCTGGTGGAGCATTTTCTCGTCCGACTTTTTCTTGCAGATGACAGCAGTCAGGCTGTCCGGATCCCCGTCCACCAGCTTCTCCACTAGTCGGCGCAAGAGTGCCAGTGCGTTCTCCTCATCCACTGCCTTGTGGTATTCAAGGACGCCGGAATGCCTGCCAACCTGTTCGCTCTCCCGGTTGCTGATCTTTGCAGCCAGCGCCATGATCTCTTTGGGGCAGCGGTAGGAGACGGACAGGGTCTCGTTGCTCACCCCGACCTCCTTCAGATTCTTGTGGAAAATATCGAAGTCGGCCCCATCGACCCATGACAGAATCTTCTGCTTGCTGTCCGCGCTGAGGGTTATACTGTTCCGCTTGTCCGTTGCCGCGAGAATCGCCTCTAGCTCCAGGAGCGAAAGATCCTGCCCTTCATCGACAATGATATGGGCATACCAGCCGAGGGCCTCACGGACCGGACCGTCCTTCTCGCGCAGCTGGCAAAGACGCAGCAGAACGCTCAGGTCGGCAAAGGATACCGCCTGGCTTCTGACCGAGTAACGCCGGCGCAAATCGGCCAGAAACATCTCTTTTCCCTTTTCTTCCATAAACAGAGCATCCAAAACGTACGGCTGTCCGTAAAACCGCCACAGATCCTGAAGCGGGTCTGGCTCCTGCACTTCCGTGACATAGCGGGCCAGCAGACCGGACAGCTGCGACGATTTCTTCTGCGCAGTCAGGGTATCGCCCACAACCGGCTTGATGACCTTGCCTGTCAGAGCGGTGATGGCACTCAACGCCCAGGCGCTGAAGGTGTCCACCCTGGTGCTGCCAAGAAGCTCGGAGGAAGTCTGTCTCACGTAGTTACGGAGCACCTTGTTGAACATGAGGACCAGGCAGCGATCAGGCGAGAAGCGGTCGGGGTCGTTGAACTGCAGGCACGACAGCCGATGGAGGCTCACCACCGTCTTGCCGCTACCGGCGCCGCCGGTAATCAGGGTACAGCCATCGGTGGCTTCCGCGGTAATCATGTGGAATTGATCGGGAGAGATCAAGGAGACGATATCCACCATGCGATGATCCTGGTTCGCCACCTTGGTGTCAGTCGTCGTATGATACTGCTTGGCGTTTTTCACCCAGCTGTCGCAGGCCAACTCGTACAAATCGCCGCCGCATTGGAAGCGCCGAAGCAGGCGTTTCGCGATCTCCACCGTATCACGCCGGGTTATCACACCTTCCCGCTCTTTGCCCTGAATGGTTTCGAGGTATTCCTCGCCAAGCTCGTAGTCATAATAAAAGCGGGAGATCGGGGCTTTTCTCCAGTCGACCACCAAAGCCCGGTTGTCATGGGATACGAACCCCTGTTTGCCGATGAGATATTCCTTGGCGCCGATCCTCCTGTCGCTATCGTTGATCCCGACAATCCCGAAGTACGGGCTGTCGGTCATCTGGAAGGAGGTAAGATATCTGGCGGGATCAAACTTGTCGTTCTCGATGAGCTTTTCCGTCAACGAGTTTTTTTCGCGCCAGCTTACCGACTCCAGGCGTTCCTTCTCCAGTTCGGCCGTGTAGGCGTCGTGATGGGCGATCTTCGCCCGGTTCTGTCTGGCCGTCTCCTCGATTGAGGTGAGCACGTCAGACAGGCGCTGCTGCTCCTGCAGGACTATGTCAAATTGGGGTTTTTCACTCATATGCAGATGGAAGCCAATCCTGTGATTTATGGAAATAGGTATGTGATGGAAAGTGTTATTCAGCGGTGGCATTACAAAACGAAAGCCCTGGATTTATCGGGGTTTCAACCCCTTTACCAGAGCCTCATGATGAAGATACTATACTCATCCCACGTCGTTTATATACTCCTAATCCGGCTCTGCTGTCAATGTGTCAGTCCGGGGCTGACTGTCTATGATGTCCCTCTGCAAATCCCTGTTGCAGTTTCTTTATCTTTGCGATGATTTCATTTGACCGGTCATGCAGCCTGCTGCCCTGCACCATGTCCTGCATCAGGCGCAGTCTGCCCGGTTCATCAGTCTCGGCATCGAGAATGGCCCTGATTGCCTCACCGGTTACGGGAGTTGTCACAGATGCCAGATCACGCCCCAGCAGCCTTATTCCGGCCAGCGTCTGATCGAATCCTTCCGCCAGCAGCAGCTCGACTTCATCCGTATATAAGCGATCCGAATTGCCGGCCTCAGCATAGCTGTTCATAAGAAACAATAGATCCTCGGCATCCTTGGGGCGCTCCGGATAACGATCATTCCAGGAGATGAGCTTCATCATCGCCATGCCCGGTATGGTCGGGACCTTCACATCAAGAACCGGGCCATCGCTCAATCTCACCGTGATGCCGTAGTCGTAGGCTTCCTGAAACCCCATGATGCTCATGACCACATGATGATCCGGAGGCCAGCTGATGGTCTGATTATCCGAGCTGACGCCGCCGTAGGGCACAATATCGACGGGAAACCGGCCATAGATGAGGCGGTACGGCTCTTTGCCGGCGGTAAATTTGCCGGTGGCGATCAGCGCCTCGGACAGTCGGCGGAATTCACCCCAGCCAGCAATATTGATTCCGATATCCAGGTCGCGTGTCTGCCTATATGTCCTGATGGCATGACAGTGGTTGAGCACGATGTCACGTGCCGTGGCGCCGACCACGAAAAAGAGCATGCCTCGTGAGGCCGCCTCCTGGTGGACAATCCGCAGGATATCAACCAGAATCGGGTCAATCCTCCCGGATAAGTTGTACGATATGTTCGTCATAGATTATCCGTGCCGTTTCGATATTGCGCTGATTGCCGGTTGCCATTAAGTCCGCATAGACCAGAACAGGGTGAACCGTATCTCCGTGCGGGGCTATAGTCTCCGGTTGCCAGAAGCGGGCAACCAGCTCAACATCGCCAGTGGGGTCTTTCTTGAGCCTGTTCGGGATCAGCACCGCTGCGAGGTTATCCTTGTCCACATAGGCGGTAATTTCTTGTGGCTTCAGGTACTGAGTCATTTTGGCGGCGGCTGGCTCTCCACCCCACAAGGCCTGCTCCGGGTTAAGTTGCGCCTTCTGCCACCAGCCTTCGGTGCCACGATAACGCCCTAGCAGAAGCTTGGGTCGTAACTGTTCCGCATAGGCGGTAATCCAGCGTTCCAGGAGTTTTTCCTTCTGGACCAGTCGTACCTGCCGAGTTCGGCCTGTTCCTGTTTCCAGTAGAAATCCCAGTTCGTTGAGGTCTTTCATGACCCAGTTAATCATCCCCAGCGCAACTTTGGTCTTGGCCGCTATGGTACGGTAGGTCTCGTTTTCCAGTCCCGGATTGCAGAGTAAGGCATAGAGCACCCGCACACCTGTCTGTTTGAAGACGCGGTTCACCACAGGGGTTTTTGTTACTCCCGGTATTTTATTGCCCTTGATAAACACATAAACAGGCGGCTGGTTTATGTAACAGTTGCCGGCGGTGTCGATAAACTGAATCCTATTTTCACGAAGTTTGTCAGCCTTTTCTGCGTTAATTTGCGGGATCACCATGACAAATTGTTCCAGATTCTGCAGCCTTCTGCACAAAATAAGAATGGTATTTACAGCAAGTTCTCCACCTTCAACCACCATCACTTCCAACTCAGCGGTTGCACCGGGCACTTTCAGACGCAATTTCTTTTTGGCCGGGGCCACTTTGAGAAGTTCGGTCGTAATACCCGTTTGACGCGTAAAGGCTTCTTTTGCTGTTTTAAGAATAAAATTTTTGGCATCGTTTAATGGCATACGTTCATTCCATGCAATAGTTCATTTTTTGTGAACATAAATTTTTTGTGAACAAATTGCAATCAAAATAGTGTTTTTACACAGTTAATAGAACATAAACCCCTAACAGATCCATCGGCACTGCACTCACAAAAACTGGTGAATCGGAATTCCGCGGACCCCTTACATAATTGCAGCTTAAGTAAGGGGGGGTAGAGTAGAAAACAGGCTCTCGCCAGCCCTCCCTCATCAAACCGTGCATGCAGTTTTCCCGCACACGGCTTTCCGATGTTCTTCACACTAGGCATACGCTGATTTCCAGCCCGCTGTTGTCGGCATTCTATACAGTCCGTACTTTTCGTACAGTGTCCTGTTGCGAAACATGACGTAACCAGCCTTTCGATCTCTGACCTTGTGCCGTTTTCGCAGATGAGTCCGCAGCCGCTCTTCTACATGACCCCTTACATGTGTCAGTGTTTTGCTGCTGTTGCGATAATGGAAGTACCCTGCCCAACCTCTTACGGTGGCGTTGACTTCATTCACTACCCACTCAATCGGCATGATTGTCCTCGCTCGTTGTGTGAGTTCGGTTATCCGGCTTTTGATCGATTGGATGACCTTCTTCGATGGCTGAACATGGGGATACAACTTCCCGCTTTTACTGCTCTCTCCCATCCAGATTGAGAATCCGAGAAAATCAAACTTTCCTTTGTGAGCATTGACGATTTTAGTTTTTGTCTCGTTCAGGGTGAGTTTCAGCCGCTCCAGTATCTGTCGCAGTACTGTCATTGCATTGTCGGATTTACCTCTCCGGCAGAGGATGACAATATCGTCAGCATATCTGACGATGCGGGCTCCCAGTCGCTGTTGCAGATTGTTCCGTTCCCATATCCTGTCCAATATGTGCAGGTAGAGATTGGATAACAGCGGCGAGATGACTCCGCCTTGCGGTGTGCCTGTGCGGTTGCCCTTGCCGCCGCCGATGTTCCGCTTCGTTCCATCCTTGTCCATTTCCATGATCGGTGCTTTGAGCCACATCTGGATCAAGCGAAGTATCTCACCGTCACAGATGCGTTCGGCTACCGTCGCCATGAGGTTGGCGTGGGGAATGCTATCGAAGTATTTCGAAAGATCGGCGTCAATGATTTCGGTATAGCCGTTATTAATGGCATACGCTATGTCATCGACCGCATCATGGGCGGATTTCTTCGGCCGGAATCCGTATGAGTTCGGGCGAAGTCCGCTTCGAAGATCGGCTCGATGACCAACTTGGCGGCCATTTTAGCCACCCGGTCGCGGATGGTCGGGATACCAAGGGACGCTCGCTGCCGTCGCTTTTGGGTATCATGACCCGTTTTACCGGATCGGGTTTGTACGTCTTGTTTTTCAGTGCTTCTTCCAGCTCCCCAATGAATGCAGGTGCCCCTTCGTTCCTCGATGGCCTCGAAGGTTACGCCGTCAATACCGGCGCTCCCTTTGTTGGCACGGACAAGGCGGTAGGCAAACTCAGGATGTCGGCCCGATATACCTTGTCATACAAGGCGTGGAAGCGGTAGGCCGGTTCCTGCTTGGCCTTGCGGTAGAGCTTCCTCTGTAGCGTTCTGATTGTTTCCGGGGTTGTTAGCATGGATGCAATCCCCTCTCCTCCGCTCTTTGGTTGCGTGAACAAAGCAGGGTCCCTTCCCTCGGGCAGGTTTATGTTGTCCCGTGCCCTCGAACGGTACTATGGACCCCTCCGACTCCCGATATGGCCCGACGCGATTTCGTTTCCTTATACGCGCCGGTTGATGTTCCTCAACATCACCACATCGGGTCTCCAGCACTGGGTTGCATATCTTCCGCAACATGCCGACCCTGCTACCCCGGAAGATCACACGGGCCAATTCCGTTTTCGGATCTGTGCACAGCGGCCTTCCCCTTATGTCCACAGGGTCGGCATCTTCATATTAAGTAACGAGGCTACATATAGGTTCACTTGCGTTACGGCCTGCTGCTTTGCCAATTGGGAACTTACGACCCCTTGTTACCAAGACGCCGCTCCCTTGAGCTACCGGGGCGAACGGACAACTCCCCGGGCGGGACTTTAACCCGCTAGATATTCAGCTGTTACTGCGTACGGACATAATACGCATTTTTATAGATGGAAAAAATATGGCTGCAGCAGGTGACGCGCCCAAAATATCACTTTGTCTGCAATCTGAGCCCGCTTCCAAGCGGGCTTTTCTGCATCTGGCTCTTTGCTTGTTCTGCTGTAGACTTTATTGAAAACATGCTTCAGGAGCATCCCATGGCTCGCCACCTTCTGATTACCGGCCTTCCCGGCACCGGAAAAACCACGCTGCTCGTCCGGCTGGCCCGCCTGATTGCTGATCTTTCTCCTTCCGGCTTTTATACCGAAGAAATCAGGGAGGGGAGGGAGCGCCGGGGGTTCCGGATGGCCGGTTTCGACGGCAGCCGGGGGATGCTTGCCCATGTGGATTTCCGTGGCCATCACCGGGTGGGAAACTATGGGGTGGATGTGGCCGGGTTCGAGGCCTTCCTTGGCCGTCTCGCACTGGAAACATCCCCCACGTCGCTCATCATTCTGGATGAAATCGGCAAGATGGAGTGCCTGTCTCCCCGCTTCAAGTCGCTGGTGCGGTCTCTGCTCTAATCTTGGACAACACGCTAGTGGCTTCGGTGGCCATGAAGGGCCAGGCTTCATCGCCCAGATGAAGAAACGGCCCGATCGCCAAATTGCTGGTAATTACGCCGGCCGACCGGTGAAAAGTTGGCCTGGGCCAATCTCTTGTTGGTTGGATCAGGGAACATGCCCCTTCAAGAAACGGGGCGATAGAGAGGAGGTGCCTATGTTTCCGGAACTCGTCCGGTTCACTGACCTTAGCCTGCTCCTGCTGCGCGACCTGGGGGTGGCTGCCGACCTCTTTGTCGCCAGCGGTTGGTAGGACTCCACAGGTCTGAAAGGGTCGGGCGCAGAGACACTCGGAATAGGACCGGGATTCACCATTTTTATCGGGATGGCGGAGCTTGCCGGCGGCCCTGGAACTGCCGCGGGCGTGTTCACACAACTTGCCGCAATCGGGCTCATTCTAATAACGCTGGGAGCGATCAAAAGGTACATCTTTGTCTGGCACACCGGCTTCCTGGGCCTAAAAGTCATCCGCATGGTGCCACCATCTCATGTCTTCTGGTCATGAAGTTCTTGTCATCGCCCGCGTTCGGGCGGTGGGAACGAGCGCGTTCTGTGGAAGTGAGTTTTGTGCCAGGGGAATGAACCCACACCGCCGCCCGCGGGGGCGGGGAGTGTCTATTAATTATCAAACAGCCGTGCGACGAAGGTGTAGCACTGGTGGCTCCTCCTGCTTCCGCCTGCGGAATGTCGGCCCGCCCCTCGGTCCTTGCGGCTACCATCATGGGATCGAGCCTTGCCTTTATCGACGGCACCGTTGTCACTGTCGTTCTCCCGGTACCTCAACATGCCTTTCGTGGTACCGTCGCTGATACCCAATGGATCATTGAGTCTTATGCGCTTCTGCTTTCGTCGCTGCTTTTGGTAGGGGGCGCGGCTTGGGACTGTTTTGGCCGACGGCGCATTTACCTGATCGGAACCGGGGTGTTCGCCCTTGCCTCTGTGTGGTGCGGCCTGTCGACGAACATTAATGAGCTGATACTGGCGCGGGCAATCCAGGGCTTCGGTGGCGCCTTGTTGGTGCCTGGGAAGTCTGGCCATCATCAGTGCCGCTTTCGACGAAGCTGACCGCGGACGTGCCATCGGTACCTGGTCCGGTTTTACCTCGATCACGGCCGCCATAGGCCCGGTGCTGGGGGGCTGGTTGGTGGAGCATGTTTCCTGGCGAGCGAATTTTCATCAACATCCCCCTGGCGTTTATCGTCATCGGCCTGACCTTGCGGTGGGTGCCCGAAAGCCGCGGCGTTAAAAGGTTAAAAGCACGGTGGCTATCTCTTGACTGGCCGGGAGCTGTCCTGGCTGTCATCGGATTCGGTGGCCTCATCTACGGTCTGATTCCATTGTCCACCGTCGGCTGGGGTAGTCTCACGGTGGCAGGGGCGCTGGTCGGCGGCCTGGTATTGCTGGCGGTATTTCTGTTTGTGGAGGCGCGCTCGAAGGAGCCGACGCTGCCGCCTACCTTGTTTCGTTCCCGCACCTTCAGTGGGGCGAATCTGCTGACCTTTTTCCTGTATGCGGCTTTGAGCGGCGCCTTATTTTTTTCCCCCTTCAACCTTATCCAGATCCAGGGATACGCGCCGACAGCAGCGGGTGCCGCACTCCTGCCCTTTATCCTGATGATGTTTCTTTTGTCCCGCTGGGCAGGGGGACTGGTTGGCGCGATGGGTCGAAGAAGCCACTCGTGGCCGGGCCGATGATCGCTGCCCTTGGTTATGCGCTTCTGACAGTGCCTGGGGTCGGTGGCCCCGATCGGACAACCTTTTTCCCCGGCATAGTTGTCCTGGGGCTCGGTATGGCCGTGAGCGTGGCGCCTTTGACAACCACCGTCATGAATGCCGTGCCGCAGGACCAGGCCGGCACCGCTTCCGGTGTCAACAATGCCGTGTCAAGGCTGGCCGGACTTCTTGCAATAGCCGTGTTCGGCATCGTACTTTTCCATGTCTTCAGCGCGCATCTCGATAAAAAACTATCGGTTCTCCCCATCCCGCCCCAGGTCCGGAGCGACTTCGACGCACAAAAAACGAAGCTGGCCGGGATAGATATTCCCCAAGGCATGGCAGCCCCGTTGATCCTGCAAACCAGACGAGCCGTTGCCGAATCATACATAGCAGGGTACCGATCCATCATGATTCTATCGGCCATCATGTCCCTCCTGAGCGCATTCTCCGCCTGGCTCCTGATCGAAGGTGGTGGAGGGCGCTCTGGGGAATAGGCAGCGACTGCTTCGCTTTCTGAAAATGAAGTAAGGCCATCCCTAATTGGTAAAAACCTGCAGGAGGCACCATGGAGATCGTTGTATCCTTAGGGAAGGCTAAGGGGTCTATCATCGGATTTTAGCAGGTGACAGCCACTCCCGGCGAATGTAGTATGGGAGTCGACGGGGGTGTGGCTTAAGGGTCAGTGGTCTGAGAATTCAGGCTCACTTGGGTTTGAAATGCCGCCCCCGTCATCTGCGTCATCCGGCGGGTCAACCGGGATGGTGCCGAATGCGTGGCTCTGTAAATAGACGAGACCCGAGGATGACAATTCATCTTGTCTATGTTAAGGAGCCACCGTGTTAGTCAATTCCCCCCCTTGAACTTCGCGTCGGCGTCGATGTCAGCTGTCACAGTCACAATGTTGCCATTGGCTTATCCACTGGCCAGCTTCTCGACGAGGTCGACATTCCCCACAATTGGTTTGTAGGAGAAATTCATCAAATGGAACGCACTTCTTGGACCAGAATATTTGCTGTCCTTTTCATATTTACTGCAATATTTATTGTATATTGGAGAATCCTTGATAGCACCTTTCTGATATACGACGATCCCGAGTATGTTACGGAAAATACGAATATTCTTAGCGGCATCACTTGGGTAAGTTTACCATGGGCCTTTACCTCCGCAGCAACGCAAATTGGCATCCTATTACCTGGATATCGCACATGCTCGACATCCAGTTCTTTGGCCTCAATCCTATGAGCCACCATTTTACCAGCCTTTTGTTTCATGCAACAAATACTGCTTTGCTCTTTGTCGTCTTAAACAGGATATCCGGTGCACTCTGGCCAAGCTTTGCTACTGCACTCGTATTCGGGATACATCCCCTTCATGTGGAATCTGTGGCCTGGATTGCAGAACGGAAGGATGTGCTGAGCGGATTTTTCTTTATGTTGATATTATGGGCATATCAGAGGCATGCGCAGAGACCATGTATTAGCAGATATTGCATAGTTTTCATTTTCCTCACCTGCGGACTGCTGGCAAAACCGATGCTTGTCACAGTGCCGATTATCCTGCTGCTTTTGGATTACTGGCCTTTGAGGCGGATGGTTCATTACTCTCCGGCTGCAGAGGACTGTCCACAACAATTCGCTCTTTCAGCTTTGCTATATGAAAAAGTCCCCCTCGTTATATTGGCTATTGCCTCAAGCATAGTTACGTATTTCGCACAATTGCGCGGGGGTGCAACACCTTTTCTCGATAAAACCTCTCATGTTGATAACATTGCAAATGGCTTATTTTCATACGCAAAGTATATGGAAAAACTGCTTTGGCCCAGCAACCTTGCCGTTTTTTATCCACGTACTCACATAACGACCATGCAACTCGCCTTTAGCTCATTATTTATTTTTCTTCTAACAGTCGCTGCCATTATGAATCGGAAAAAGTGGCCATTCTTCTTCGTAGGGTGGTTTTGGTTTATCTGCTCACTTATTCCTGTTATGGGGTTTGTCAGAATAGGATCCTCTGCGATGTCAGATAGATATACCTACATCCCTGCAATCGGGTTATTTATTGTCACGTTCTGGTTCATTGCTATGATAGCTACTAATGCGAGCCGTTTAAATAAAACCCTGCTGGCATTTGCATCCGTGACAGTAATATGCGTTTTATCAGTGTTAAGTGCTCGACAAGTCGACAACTGGAAAAACAGCTTCACTTTTGTTTGAACATGCTGCAAAAGTGACTGAGGATAATTGGCTGGCACATAATAATTTAGCCTCTGCGTATATTGTTTGGGCTAATAATGATCAATCCCTCAATCTGACAAGATATTTATGTGCACCAAGCGGCTGCGAATATAGTGAGAGTATTAGGCTGTTTTGTTTAAACAAAGCGATTGATGCATCAGAATCAGCAATCAAGATAGTTCCAGGATACCCTTCAGCACTTTTTAATCTGGGAATGGCATACAATGATGTCGGTAATCAACAAGCAGCTCAGGCAATTTTGGCTAAGCTCAAATATCTAGACCCACCCTTATCGCGACGGTTGGAAAGGATTTTTACAGCCTTTCAAAAATAATAAGGAAAGAAGATGAAGAAAAGAACAATGACCATTCTATGCCAATAAAGATCGATCTTATACACGGGCCTTCACTGGCAACACTTTCTGCAGTGCTCTTTGGCATTTCACCAGTGCTATGCAAGCTGGTTATCGGCGAGATGTCACCTGTACTTCTAGCGGGCCTGCTCTACCTTGGCTCAGGCATCGGTCTGTCTTTCGTCCTGGTACAACAACGCATACACCTCATCAGAGAAACTCGCAGCATCCCCCGCGCCCACCGCCTGAAACTCCTGGGCGCTGTGCTGGCAGGCGGCGTCATTGCGCCCTTATGCCTGGTTTATGGAATTAAATACGGCAAGGCATCAGAAGTGGCTCTGCTGCTGAATCTGGAAACTGTCGCAACCACGCTTATCGCCTGGCTGATTTTCAAAGAGCAGGTAAGCCGACACGTATGGGCAGGCAAGGCGCTCATTGTGCTGGCCGCATCGTTTATCATCCTGAAATCGCCAGAGGGTGTGGCATTCTCAACCTCTGGAATCCTGGTAGTTTTGGCCTGCATTTTCTGGGGAATCGACAACAACCTGACCCGTGACGTTGACGAATTACCGGCTACCGCTCTTGCCGCCATCAAGGGTTACTCTGCCGGGCTGTTTAACATTATTCTTGCCGCCATTCTCGGGATAGGAAACATTGAGCTTCACCAGATCGGCGGTGCCCTCCTCATAGGAGCATTCTCCTATGGTGCCAGTCTTGTCCTGTTCATAGGCGCTCTGCGTAAGATCGGCTCATCCGCAGCAGCACCTACTTTGCCATTGGCCCGTTCATCGGTGTCCTCTCCTCACTGATTCTGCTTCGCGAGCAACCGCCCGCCTTTTTCTGGCTCGCTACCGTACTGATGCTTGCCGGTGTCTTGTGTCTCCACCGGGAACGGCACGAGCACCCTCATGTACACGATGCTGTCACCCATCGACATCAACACACTCATGATCACGATGAACATCACCGTCACCCGCACGACGAGGGCAACAATTCCGAGTCACACGACCATTACCATCAACATGAACGGCTGACCCATACACATGTTCACTGGCCAGACACCCATCACCGGCATAGTCACTGATAAAAATCTACGGGACCTTGCTTACTAATTAGCTATTGCCGCACGGTTAGCAGGCAACTCCCCCATGTCCTGCTCAGGTTCACTTGGTTATAGCTTTGAGAATTCCAGTTAGGTATCACCCTGCCCTCCCTCATCAACCCGTTGCATGCAGTTTTCCCGCACACGGCTTTCCGATGTTCTTAGGTGTACCTGAGACAAGGGGCCTGAATGGCCCTTTTTTGGTTTTGGTTCCCGCAAGATCGGCCAAAATATCGGCCAGAAAAATTAGAAAATGAAAAACTTGTTTATTTCTTTGGGGAAATACGGTACAAAAAACATCGGCCAAAACATCGGCCAATGTTTTCGATGCCTTTATAGGTAATTAATTGCAATATCCCGTTTTTGTTTTATTTTTTATTTGTATAAAACTTCATATAAACCGGCCAAATTTTCAGCACAATTAATAAATCGCGTGTAAAAACGGATTCACCATTAATTAAAGCCGCTAAGCATAATATCGGCCAAAATTCCGGAATATGTCTGAGGAATCAACATGGAAGATGGTTTTTATACAAGAATTTCGGAAATGGAACCAATGATGCCTGCTGATTCTGCGGGAGAACTCGACGATTTGGCGATTGAAGTGATTCGTAAATCTGCCTGCATCAGTGCCGCTATTCATCCAGTTACCCGTAGAGGAATCGTGGAATTAGTAAGAAAAATGAACAGCTACTATTCCAATTTAATAGAAGGGCACAACACCCATCCTGTAGACATTGATCGCGCTATGCGAGAAGACTTTTCCGCAAGATCCTGCAAAAAGAGCAAAACAATTGGAAAGTAAAGCGCATATAGAAGTGCAGAAACTCATCGAGGCCCACATCGAGGATACTCCGGGAACAGTCATTACAAGCAAGAGTTTTTTGTGCTGGATACATAAGGAATTTTATGAGCGGATGCCCGAGGAGTATCTTGTCGTACAGCGTGCAGATGGAAAAACCGAAAAGGTGATTCCTGGTAAAACAAGGGAGCTAGAGGTTGAGGTTGGGAGGCATTTGCCACCTAAATCAGAATACCTAGGCACTTTTATGAAAAGATTTGAAGAAGCCTACGACCCTCAAAACCTAAAAGGTTTAAGTCAAGTTATCGCGGCGGCGGCATCTCATCACCGTCTTGCATGGATTCATCCTTTTCTGGATGGCAACGGGCGAGTTACACGTCTTATGACTCATGCTTACCTGAAGAAAGCAAAAATAGATGGCCACGGGTTATGGACTGTTTCCCGAGGTTTCGCAAGAAATCGAGAGGAGTATCTTGCTTCCTTGGCAGGGGCAGACCAACCACGTAGAGGAGATCTGGATGGCAGGGGAAATTTGACACAAGCGGGACTGTCAGGATTTTGTAAATTTTTCCTTAAGATTGCTATTGATCAAATTGACTTTATGTCAGGCCTTTTGAATTTGGATGGAATGCAGAAAAGAATACAAGCGGTGGTTGATCGCCAAGTTTCTTTTGGTGAGTTGAAACCTGAAGCGGGTCATTTACTGAGAGATGTATTTTTACGCGGGGCAGTCACTCGCGGTGAAATCCCGAATATCATCGGAATGCCCGAACGTTCAGCGCGTAGGGTCGTCAGCAGTTTATTGGAAAAAGGTTATTTAGTTTCTGATTCTGAAAAAGGACCTGTAATGCTAGGTTTTCCTGCATCAATGGTGGGGTACTATTTCCCTCGCCTTTATCCTGAGGGAGTTGAGGCCAGCCTTGATTAGCCAGTTCTGTAAAAGCCCAATAATTACCTTCGAGTGGAAGGCTAAGGGGTCAACCATTGACACGAAGACAAAATTGAATATTGCTGATGTCCCATGTCGAGGGGTTGACCCCTTTTCTGTTTCCTTGATGATTAAATGCAGCCAAACTGCCTCAGATTAGCTTCTCAAATCCCACCCGTATCCCACCAATAATTCTTTTCCCTGTTATACTTATGGCAGAAAATCCAGCGGCAACTACTTCGGAGATTCGTTATGAAGCGGGAATTTATCCACCTGTCTTGGCCCCACCTCAATTCTTTCCTGGTTTGCATTGGAATCTTGGCAATACTCATTGTCGCTTCTTGTAGCGGCAGTAGCAGTGACAACACGGCGCATACGTTGCAGCCTGTTTCCTTTCCCTCCATCAAACTGACAAAAATCGCGGGCGGATTTACGGAACCTGTACATATGACCCATGCCGGAGACGGCAGCGGTCGCCTTTTCGTGGTGGAAAGAAAGGGACTTGTCCGGGTAGTGAAAAATGGAGCGGTTTTAGCCACCCCTTTTCTCAACATAACGGGAAAAGTGCAGTCGCGTGGTGGAGAACAAGGCCTTTTTAGTATTGCGTTCCCCCCCGGCTATGCAACCAAAAACTATTTTTACGTGGACTACACCAACAGATCGGGAGTTGGCAACACGGCAGTGGCTCGCTATCCGCTTTCGCAGAACCCTGATGTCGCCAATGCGGCCGGAGAGGCTATGCTGCTGTCGGTGACTCAGCCATTTGCCAACCATAACGGCGGTCAACTGGCGTTCGGTCCCGACGGTTTCCTCTACGTTGGGATGGGGGACGGTGGTAGCAGTGGAGACCCCATGCGCAACGGGCAGACTCTCACGACCCTCCTGGGAAAGCTCCTTCGCCTGGATGTAGAATCCGGTGTTGCACCATATGCCGTTCCAGTAGGGAACCCCTTTGCCAATGAAGTGTGGGCCTATGGACTGCGGAACCCCTGGCGCTTCTCTTTTGACCGTGCCACCGGGGATCTCTACATTGCCGATGTGGGGCAGAACCAATACGAGGAAGTGAATGTCCAGCCTGCCACCAGCAAGGGGGGCGAAAATTATGGCTGGAACATCATGGAAGGGCTGCACTGCTTTGCTGATGCGGGTTGCAGCCAGGCAGGGCTTACCCTGCCGGTGGCGGAATATGATCACAGCAATGGCGACTGTTCCATAACCGGAGGATTTGTCTACCGTGGCGAGCAATTTCCCACACTGCAGGGGATCTACTTCTATGGCGATTTATGCAGCGGCAGGATATGGGGGCTTAGACGGAGCGACACCGGCTGGGAAAGCAGCCTCCTTCTGGAGAGCCAACTCCAGATCTCCAGTTTTGGCGAAGACGAGGCGGGCAATGTCTATGTGGCCGATTTCGGCACCGGTGACCTTTACAGGCTCGACCCGCAGTAATTGAGACCACCGGCGTGGCTCACCATCGGCCAGCCAAGGCATGAGATCTACCTCTGGCTTACAGCAAATGCCTGATCACTTTTTATTTCACTTCTGACTGTCCTTAAGACTCCAAATTAAACCCGCGTCAAATTTCAAAAAGTCACTAAAGCCGCTGGAGCGCGGTCGTTCGGAGTCCGCAGATTAGATGTTGTTGTTTCTGTCAGTGGCCATCATCTGTGAAAGTCGCCGGTAGCGCTGAATTTCTTGATCACCAGATAATCGCCGACCGCGGTACCACCGAGCACAGAGTCAAACCTATCGGGTGCGCGCTTGGAATGCTGACGGCTACTCCGAAAGGTATTTCAATAGTCGGAAAGATGTCAACATTCCAGGCACGCATCCGATAGGTTTGACTCTGTGCTCGGTGGTACCGCGGTCGGCGATTATCTGGTGATCAAGAAATTCAGCGCTACCGGCGACTTTCACAGATGATGGCCACTGACAGAAACAACAACATCTAATCTGCGGACTCCGAACGACCGCGCTCCAGCGGCTTTAGTGACTTTTTGAAATTTGACGCGGGTTTAATTTGGAGTCTTAAGGACAGTCAGAGGTGAAATAAAAAGTGATCAGGCATTTGCTGTAAGCCAGAGGTAGATCTCATGCCTTGGCTGGCCGATGGTGAGCCACGCCGGTGGTCCAATTACTGCGGGTCAAGCCTGTAAAGGTCACCGGTGCCGAAATCGGCCACATAGACATTGCCCGCCTCGTCTTCGCCAAAACTGGAGATTTGGAGTTGGCTTTCCAGAAGGAGGCTGCTTTCCCAGCCGGTGTCGCTCCGTCTAAGCCCCCATATCCTGCCGCTGCATAAGTCGCCATAGAAGTAGATCCCCTGCAGTGTGGGAAATTGCTCGCCACGGTAGACAAATCCTCCGGTTATGGAACAGTCGCCATTGCTGTGATCATATTCCGCCACCGGCAGGGTAAGCCCTGCCTGGCTGGAACCCGCATCAGCAAAGCAGTGCAGCCCTTCCATGATGTTCCAGCCATAATTTCGCCCCCCTTGCTGGCGGCAGGCTGGACATTCACTTCCTCGTATTGGTTCTGCCCCACATCGGCAATGTAGAGATCCCCGGTGGCGCGGTCAAAAGAGAAGCGCCAGGGGTTCCGCAGTCCATAGGCCCACACTTCAGTGGCAAAGGGGTTTCCTGCTGGAACGGCATACGGTGCAACACCGGATTCCACATCTATGCGCAGGAGCTTGCCCAGGAGGGTCGTGAGAGTCTGCCCGTTGCGCATGGGGTCTCCACTGCTACCGCCGTCCCCCATCCCAACGTAGAGGAAACCGTCGGGACCGAACGCCAGTTGACCCCCGTTATGGTTGGCAAAGGGCTGAGTCACCGACAGCAGCACTGCCTCTCCGGCCGCATTGGCAACATCAGGATTCTGCGAAAGCGGATAGCGAGCCACTGCCGTGTTGCCAACTCCCGATCTGTTGGTGTAGTCCACGTAAAAATAGTTTTTGGTTGCATAGCCGGGGGGGAACTCAATGCTAAAAAGGCCTTGTTCTCCACCACGCGACTGCACTTTTCCCGTTATGTTGAGAAAAGGGGTGGCTAAAACCGCTCCATTTTTCACTACCCGGACAAGTCCCTTTCTTTCCACCACGAAAAGGCGGCCGCTGCCGTCTCCGGCATGGGTCAATGTACAGGTTCCGTAAATCCACCCGCGACCTTTGCAGTTTGATGGAGGGAAAGGAAACAGGCTGCAGCGTATGCGCCGTGTTGTCACTGCTACTGCCGCTACAAGAAGCGACAATGAGTATTGCCAAGATTCCAATGCAAACCAGGAAAGAATTGAGGTGGGGCCAAGACAGGTGGATAAATTCCCGCTTCATAACAAATCTCCGAAGTAGTTTGCCGCTGGATTTTCTGCCATAAGTATAACAGGGAAAAGAATTATTGGTGGGATACGGGTGGGATTAGAGAAGCTAATCTGAGGCAGTTTGGCTGCATTTAATCATCAAGGAAACAGAAAAGGGGTCAACCCCTCGACATGGGACATCAGCAATACTCAAAGTTGTCTTCGGCCATTGTCAATGGTTGACCCCTTAGCCTTCCACTCGAAGGTAATTATTGGGCTTTTTAGAACCGGCTAATCAAGGGCGGCCTCAACTCCCTCAGGATAAAGGCGAGGAAAATAATACCCCACCAGTGAGGCAGGAAAAGCGAGCATTACCGGTCCCTTTTCCGAATCGGAAACTAAATAGCCTTTTTCCAATAAACTGCTGACGACCCTACGTGCTGAACGTTCGGGCATTCCAATGATATTCGGTATTTCTCCGCGAGATATTTCTCCGCGTAAAAATACATCTCTCAGCAAATGACCCGCTTCAGGTTTTAATTCACCAAAAGAGACTTGACGATCAACCACCGCTTGTATTCTTCTCTGCATTCCATCCAGATCCAAAAGGCCTGACATAAAGTCAATTTGGTCAATTGCAGTTTTAAGGAAAAATTTACAGAATCCCGACAGCCCCGCTTGTGACAAATTTCCCCGGCCATCCATATCTCCTCTCCGAGGTTGGTCTGCCCCTGCCAGGAAAGCAAAATACTCTTCTCGATTTCTTGCAAAACCTCGGGAAACTGTCCACAACCCGTGGCCATCTATTTTTGCCTTCTTTAGATAGGCATGAGTCATGAGACGTGTAACTCGCCCATTGCCATCCAAAAAAGGATGAATCCATGCAAGACGGTGATGAGATGCCGCCGCCGCGATAACTTGACTTAAACCTTTCAGGTTTTGAGGGTCGTAGGCTTCTTCGAATCTTTTCATAAAGCTGCATATATATTCTGATTTAGGTGGCAAATGTCTCCCAACCTTAACCTCTAATTCTCTTATTTTGCCGGGGAGTACCTTTTCTGTTTTTCCATCTGCACGTTGTACGACAAGATATTCCTCCGGCATCCGCTCATAAAATTCTTTGTGTATCCAGCACAAGAAATTCATGCTTGTAATGACTGTTCCCGGAGTACCTTCGATGTGGGCCTCGATGCGTTTCTGCACTTCTATATGTGCTTTACTTTCCAATTGCCTTGCTCTTTTTGCAGGGTCTGCCGAAAAGTCTTCTCGCATGGCGCGATCGATGTCTACTGGATTGGTGTTGTGCCCTTCGATTAAATTGGAATAGTAGCTGTTCATTTTTCTTACTAATTCCACGATTCCTCGACGGGTAACCGGATGAATGGCGGCACTGATGCAGGCAGATTTACGAATCACTTCAATCGCCAAATCGTCGAGTTCTCCCGCATAATCAGCAGGCATCATTGGTTCCATTTCCGAAATTTTTGTATAAAAGCCATTTTCCATGTTGATTCTCCAAATATATACCGGAATTTTGGCCGATACTAAACTAAGCGGTTTTAATAATGGTGGGTCCAATTTTACACATAATTTAGTAGTTGTGTTAAAAACTTGGCCGGTTAAATAAAGATTAAACTAAAATAAAAAACAAATTAAAACTAACGACTTGCGGATAATGGCAGATAAAGTAATCAAATGTTGTGGCCGATATTTTGGCCGATGTTTTTGTACCTTATTTCGACAAAGAAATAAACAACTTTTCAACTTTCTAATTTTTCAGGCCGATATTTTGGCCGATCTTTGGGAACTAAAACGAAAAAAGGACCATTGGAGGTCCTTTGACTCAGGTACACCTAAGAACATCGGAAAGCCGTGTGCGGGAAAACTGCATGCACTGGTTGATGAGGGAGGGCAGGGTGATACCTACCTAGAATTCTCAAAGCTATAACCCAAGTGAACCTGAGCAGGACATGGGAGTTGCCTGCTAACCGTGTGGCAATAGCTAATTAGTAAGCAAGGTCCCGTAGATTCTTATCAGTGACTATGCCGGTGATGGGTGTCTGGCCAGTGAACATGTGTATGGGTCAGCCGATCATGTTGATGGTAATGGTCGTGTGACTCGGAATTGTTGCCTTCGTCGTGCGGGTGACGGTGATGTTCATCGTGATCATGAGTGTGTTGATGTCGATGGGTGACAGCATCATGTACATGAGGGTGCTCGTGGCGTTCCCGGTGGAGACACAAGACACCAGCAAGCATCAGTGCGGTAGCGAGCCAGAAAAAGGCGGGCGGTTGCTGGCGAAGCAGAATCAGTGAGGAGAGGACACCGATGAACGGGCCAATGGCAAAGTAGGTGCTGCTGCGGGATGAGCCGAATCTTGCGCAGAGCACCTATGAACAGGACAAGACTGGCACCATAGGAGAATGCTCCTATGAGGAGGGCACCGCCAATCTGGTGAAGGTCAATGTTTCCTACCCCGAGAACGGCGGCAAGGATAATGTTAAACAGCCCGGCAGAGTAACCCTTGATGGCGGCAAGAGCGGTAGCCGGTAATTCGTCAACGTCACGGGTCAGGTTGTTGTCGATTCCCCAGAAAATGCAGGCCAAAACTACCAGGATTCCAGAGGTTGAAATGCCACGCCCTCTGGCGATTTCAGGATGATAAACGATGCGGCCAGCACGATGAGCGCCTTGCCTGCCCAGGGGTACGTGTCGGCTTCCTGCTCCTTGAAAATCAGCCAGGCGATGAGCGTGGTTGCGACAGTTTCCAGATTCAGCAGCAGAGTCACTTCTGATGCCTTGCCGTATTTAATTCCATAAACCAGGCACAAGGGCGCAATGACGCCGCCTGCCAGCACAGCGCCCAGGAGTTTCAGGCGGTGGGCGCGGGGGATGCTGCGAGTTTCTCTGATGAGGTGTATGCGTTGTTGTATCAGGACGAAAGACAGACCGATGCCTGAGCCAAGATAGAGCAGGCCAGCTAGAAGTACGGGTGACATCTCGCCGATAACCAGCTTGCATAGCACTGGTGAAATGCCAAAGAGCACTGCAGAGAGTGTTGCCAGTGAAGGCCCGTGTATTAGATCGATCTTTATTGGCATAGAATTGTCATTGTTCTTTTCTTCATCTTCTTTCCTTATTATTTTTGAAAGATTGAAAAAATCCTTTCCAACCGTTGCGATAAGGGTGGGTCTAGATATTTGAGCTTAGCCAAAATTGCCTGAGCTGCCTGTTGATTACCGACATCATTGTATGCCATTCCCATGTTAAAAAGTGCTGAAGGATATCCTGGAACTATCTTGATCGCTGATCCTGATGCATCAATCGCTTTATTTAAACAAAACAGCCTAATGCTCTCACTATATTCGCATCCGCTTGGTGCACATAAATATCTTGTCAGATTGAGGGATTGATCATTATTAGCCCAAACAATATACGCAGAGGCTAAATTATTATGTGCCAGCCAATTATCCTCAGTCACTTTTGCAGCATGTTCAAACAAAGTGAAGCTGTTTTTCCAGTTGTCGACTTGTCTAACACTTAACACTGATAAAACGCATATTACTGTCACGGATGCAAATGCCAGCAAGGCTTTATTTAAACGGCTCGCATTAGTAGCTATCATAGCAATAAACCAGAACGTGACAATAAATAACCCGATTGCAGGGATGTAGGTATATCTATCTGACATCGCAGAGGATCCTATTCTGACAAACCCCATAACAGGAATAAGTGAGCAGATAAACCAAAACCACCCTACAAAGAAGAATGGCCACTTTTTCCGATTCATAATGGCAGCGACTGTTAGAAGAAAAATAAATAATGTGCTAAAGGCGAGTTGCATGGTCGTGACGTGAGTACGTGGATAAAAAACGGCAAGGTTGCTGGGCCAAAGCAGTTTTTCCAAATACTTTGCGTATGAAAATAAGCCATTTGCAATGTTATCAACATGAGAGGTTTTATCTAGAAAAGGTGTTGCACCCCCGCGCAATTGTGCGAAATACGTAACTATGCTTGAGGCAATAGCCAATATAACGAGGGGGACTTTTTCATATAGCAATGCTGAAAGAGCGAACTGTTGTGGACAGTTCTCTGCAGCCGGAGAGTAATGAACCATCCGCCTCAAAGGCCAGTAATCCAAAAGCAGCAGGATAATCGGCACTGTGACAAGCATCGGTTTTGCCAGCAGTCCGCAAGTGAGGAAAATGAAAACCATGCAATATCTGCT
This sequence comes from uncultured delta proteobacterium, assembly GCA_963780945.1. Lineage (GTDB taxonomy): Bacteria > Desulfobacterota > Desulfuromonadia > Geobacterales > Geobacteraceae > Geotalea. The sequence continues at coordinate 91,336 of CAWAFF010000104.1, forward strand.
AATACATGGTCTCTGCGCATGCCTCTGATATGCCCATAATATCAACATAAAGAAAAATCCGCTCAGCACATCCTTCCGTTCTGCAATCCAGGCGACAGATTCCACATGAAGGGGATGTATCCCGAATACGAGTGCAGTAGCAAAGCTTGGCCAGAGGGCACCCGATATCCTGTTTAAGACGACAAAGAGCAAAGCAGTATTTGTTGCATGAAACAAAAGGCTGGTAAAATGGTGGCCCATGGGATTTAGGCCAAAGAACTGGATGTCGAGCATGTGCGATATCCAGGTAATAGGATGCCAATTTGCGTTGCTAACGGAGGTAAAGGCCCATCTTAAACCTACCCCAGTGATGCCGCTAAGAATGTTCGTATTTTCCGTAACATATTCGGGATCGTCGTATATCAGGAAGGTGCTATCAAGGATTCTCCAATATACAATAAATATTGCAGTAAAGATAAAAAGGACAGCAAATATTCTGATCCAGGAAGTGCGTTCCATTTGATGAATTTCTCCTACAAACCAATTGTGGGGAATGTCGACCTCGTCGAGAAGCTGGCCAGTGGATAAGCCAATGGCAACATTGTGACTGTGACAGCTGACATCGACGCCGACGCGAAGTTCAAGGGGGGGAATTGACTAACACGGTGGCTCCTTAACATAGACAAGATGGATTGTCATCCTCGGGTCTCGTCTATTTACAGAGCCACGCATTCGGCACCATCCCGGTTGACCCGCCGGATGACGCAGATGACGGGGGCGGCATTTCAAACCCAAGTGAGCCTGAATTCTCAGACCACTGACCCTTAAGCCACACCCCCGTCGACTCCCATACTACATTCGCCGGGAGTGGCTGTCACCTGCTAAAATCCGATGATAGACCCCTTAGCCTTCCCTAAGGATACAACGATCTCCATGGTGCCTCCTGCAGGTTTTTACCAATTAGGGATGGCCTTACTTCATTTTCAGAAAGCGAAGCAGTCGCTGCCTATTCCCCAGAGCGCCCTCCACCACCTTCGATAAGGAGCCAGGCGAAGAATGCGCTCAGGAGGGACATGATGGCCGATAGAATCATGATGGATCGGAACCCTGCCATGTATGACTCAGCAACGGCTTGTCTGAATGGCCGGACCAACGGGGCTGCCATGCCTCGGGGAATATCTATCCCGGCCAGCTTCGTTTTTTGTGCGTCGATGGCGTTCCGGATCTGGGGCGGGATGGGGAGAGCAGATAATTTTCTATCGAGATGTACGCTGAAGACATGGAAAAGTACGATTCCGAACACGGCTATTGCAAGAAGCCCGGCCAGCCGCGAAACGGCATTGTTGACACCGGAAGCGGTGCCGGCCTGGTCCTGCGGCACGGCATTCATGACGGTGGTTGTCAAAGGCGCCACGCTCACGGCCATACCGAGCCCCAGGACAACTATGCCGGGGAAAAAGGTGGTCCAATAGGGGCCACCGACCCCAGGCACTGTCAGAAGCGCATAGCCAAGGGCAGCGATCATCGGCCCGGCCACGAGTGGCTTCTTCGACCCATAGCGCCGAACCAGTCCCCCTGCCCAGCGGGACAAAAGAAACATCATCAGGATAAAGGGCAGGAGTGAGGCACCTGCTGCTGTCGGCGCGTATCCCTGGATCTGGATAAGGTTGAAGGGGAGAAAAAATAAGGCGCCGCTCAAAGCCGCATACAGGAAAAAGGTCAGCAGATTTGCCCCGCTGAAGGTGCGGGAACGAAACAAAGTAAGCGGCAGCATCGGCTCCTTCGAGCGCGCCTCCACAAACAGAAATGCCGCCAGCAATACCAGGCCGCCGGCCAGCGCCCCTGCCACCGTGAGACTGCCCCAGCCGACGGTGGACGATCGGATCAGACCGTAGACGAGGCCACCGAATCCGAGGACAGCCAGGACAGCTCCCTGCCAGTCAAGAGAATTTCCACGGTTCTTCAGGCCCCGGTTACCGCCGCGGCTTTCGGGCACCCACCGTAAGGTCAGGCCGATGACGATAAACGCCAGGGGGATGTTGATGAAAAAAATCGCTCGCCAGGAAACATGCTCCACCAACCAGCCCCCCAGCACCGGGCCTATGGCAGCCATGATCGAGGTAAAACCGGACCAGGTACCGATGGCACGTCCGCGGTCAGCTTCGTCGAAAGCGGCACTGATGATGGCCAGACTTCCAGGCACCAACAAGGCGCCACCGAAGCCCTGGATTGCCCGCGCCAGTATCAGCTCATTAATGTTCGTCGACAGGCCGCACCACACAGAGGCAAGGGCGAACACCCCGGTTCCGATCAGGTAAATGCGCCGTCGGCCGAAGCGGTCCCCGGCTGCGCCCCCTACCAAAAGCAGCGACGAAAGCAGAAGCGCATAAGACTCAATGATCCATTGGGTATCAGCGACGGTACCACGAAAGGCATGTTGGAGTACCGGGAGAACGACAGTGACAACGGTGCCGTCGATAAAGGCAAGGCTCGATCCCATGATGGTAGCCGCAAGGACCCAGGGGCGGGCCGACTTTCCGCAGGCGGAAGCAGGTGGAGCTCCCAGTGCTACACCTTCGTCGCACGGCTGTTTGATCATGAATAGACACTCCCCGCCCGCGCGGGCTGCGATGTGGATTCATGCCCCGGGCGCAAAATCACTTCCACAGCACATAGTTGCCACCGCCTGTACAGGCGATGACCAGGTTCATGACGAGGAGCATGAGATCGTAATGCCATCCGGATGTCTTTTCGCCCCAGAAGCCGGTGTGCCAAACGAAGATCTTCCTTTGGATCGCTCCCAGCATTATCAGAATAAGCCCGATTGCGGCAAGTTGTGTGAGCACGCCCGCGGCGATTCCCAAGCCGCCGGCAAGCTCCGCCATGCCTATAAGAATGGTGAATCCCGGTCCCATGCCGATGCTCTGCGCCCGACCTTTTGGGTCCTTGAGGTCGTTCCAACCGCTGGCGACAAAGACCGCAGCCACCATTAGTCGCAGCAGGAGCAGGCTAAGGTCAGTGAACCGGACGAGTTCCGGAAACATAGGCACCTCCTCTCTATCGCCCCGTTTCTGAAGGGGCATGCTCCCTGATCCAACCAACAAGATCAACCGCCAACTTTTCACGGTTCGATGGCGTGATTTCCACAATTTGGCAATCGGGCCGTTTCTTCATCTGGGCGATGAAGCCTTCACCCTTCATGGCCACCGAAGCCACCAGCGTCTTGTCCGATTCGAGCAGGTTCCGCACCAGCGACTTGAAGCGGGGAGACAGGCACTCCATCTTGCCGATTTCATCCAGAATGATGAGCGACGTGGGGGATGTTTCCAGTGCGAGACGGCCAAGGAAGGCCTCGAACCCGGCCACATCCACCCCATAGTTTCCCACCCGGTGATGGCCACGGAAATCCACATGGGCAAGCATCCCCCGGCTGCCGTCGAAACCGGCCATCCGGAACCCCCGGCGCTCCCTCCCCTCCCTGATTTCTTCGGTATAAAAGCCGGAAGGAGAAAGATCAGCAATCAGGCGGGCCAGCCGGACGAGCAGCGTGGTTTTTCCGGTGCCGGGAAGGCCGGTAATCAGAAGGTGGCGAGCCATGGGATGCTCCTGAAGCATGTTTTCAATAAAGTCTACAGCAGAACAAGCAAAGAGCCAGATGCAGAAAAGCCCGCTTGGAAGCGGGCTCAGATTGCAGACAAAGTGATATTTTGGGCGCGTCACCTGCTGCAGCCATATTTTTTCCATCTATAAAAATGCGTATTATGTCCGTACGCAGTAACAGTTGAATATCTAGCGGGTTTAAGTCCCGTCCGGGGAATTGTCCGTTCACCCCGGTAGCTCAAGTGAGCGGCGTCTTGGTAACAAGGGGTCGTAAGTTCGCAATTGGCAAAGCAGCAGGCCGTAACGCAAGTGAACCTGGATGTAGCCTCGTCAATACAAACAGAAGATGCCGACCTTGTGGACAGAAGGGGAAGGCCGCTGTCACAGATCCTTATAACGGAAATGGTCTGTGTAATCTTCCGGGGTAGCAAGGGTCGGCATGTTGCGGAAGATACTCAACCCAGTGCTGGAAACCCGTTATGGTGATGTCTCGGGAACATCAACCGGCGCATATAAGGAAACGAAATCGCGTTAGGCCATAGCGGGAGTCGGAGGGGTTCATAGTACCGTTTGAGTTCGAGGGACAACATAACCCCGGACGAGGGAAGGAACCCTGCTTTGTTCATGCAACCAACGAGTGGAGGAAAAGGGGATTGCAGTCACGCTAACAACCCCTGATACAATCAGGACACTACAGAGGAAGCTCTACCGCAAGGCCAAGCAGGAACCGGCCTGCCGCTTCCACGCCTTGTATGACAAGGTTTATCGGGTCGACATCCTTGAGTTTGCCTACCGCCTTGTCCGTGCCAACAAAGGGAGCGCCGGAATCGATGGCGTCACCTTCGAGGCCATCGAGGGAAACGAAGGGGCACCCGCATTCATTGGGGAGTTGGAAGAAGCACTGAGAAACAAGACGTACAAACCCGATTCGGTTAAACGGGTCATGATACCCAAGAGTGACGGCAGTCAGCGCCCTCTTGGTATCCCGACTATCCGCGACCGGGTGGCTCAAATGGCCGTAAAGTTGGTCATCGAGCCGATCTTCGAGGCGGACTTCTGCGACACCTCATACGGATTCAGACCGAAGAAATCGGCCCACGACGCAGTCGATGACGTAGCATATGCCATGCATACCGGCTACACCGAGGTCATCGACGCCGATCTTTCCAAATACTTCGACACCATTCCCCATGCCAACCTCATGAAAGTGGTGGCCGAGCGCATCTGTGACGGCGAAATGCTTCGTCTCATCCAGATGTGGCTCAAAGCGCCGGTCATGGAAATGGACAAGAACGGAACGAAGCGGAACATCGGCGGCGGCAAGGCCAACCGTAAAGGAACGCCACAAGGTGGTGTCATTTCACCGCTGTTGTCCAATCTCTACCTGCACATACTGGACAGGATATGGGAGCGGAATAATCTGCAACAGCGGCTGGGTGCTCGCATCGTCAGGTATGCTGACGACATTGTCATCCTCTGCCGGAGAGGTAAATCCGACAATGCAATGACAGTACTGCGACAGATACTGGAGCGGCTGAAACTCACCCTGAACGAGACAAAAACTAAAATCGTCAATGCTCACAAAGGAAAGTTTGATTTTCTCGGATTCTCAATCTGGATGGGAGAGAGCAGTAAAAGCGGGAAGTTGTATCCCCATGTTCAGCCATCGAAGAAGGTCATCCAATCGATCAAAAGCCGGATAACCGAACTCACACAACGAGCGAGGACAATCATGCCGATTGAGTGGGTAGTGAATGAAGTCAACGCCACCGTAAGAGGTTGGGCAGGGTACTTCCATTATCGCAACAGCAGCAAAACACTGACACATGTAAGGGGTCATGTAGAAGAGCGGCTGCGGACTCATCTGCGAAAACGGCACAAGGTCAGAGATCGAAAGGCTGGTTACGTCATGTTTCGCAACAGGACACTGTACGAAAAGTACGGACTGTATAGAATGCCGACATCAGCGGGTTGGACGAGAGCGCATGCCTTGCAGTGAAGAACATCGGAAAGCCGTGTGCGGGAAAACCGCATGCACGGTTTGATGAGGGAGGGCAGGGTGAGACCTGCTCTCTACTCTACCCCCCCTTACTTAAGCTGCAATTATGTAAGGGGTCCGCGGAATTCCGATTCACCAGTTTTTGTGAGTGCAGTGCCGATGGATCTGTTAGGGGTTTATGTTCTATTAACTGTGTAAAAACACTATTTTGATTGCAATTTGTTCACAAAAAATTTATGTTCACAAAAAATGAACTATTGCATGGAATGAACGTATGCCATTAAACGATGCCAAAAATTTTATTCTTAAAACAGCAAAAGAAGCCTTTACGCGTCAAACGGGTATTACGACCGAACTTCTCAAAGTGGCCCCGGCCAAAAAGAAATTGCGTCTGAAAGTGCCCGGTGCAACCGCTGAGTTGGAAGTGATGGTGGTTGAAGGTGGAGAACTTGCTGTAAATACCATTCTTATTTTGTGCAGAAGGCTGCAGAATCTGGAACAATTTGTCATGGTGATCCCGCAAATTAACGCAGAAAAGGCTGACAAACTTCGTGAAAATAGGATTCAGTTTATCGACACCGCCGGCAACTGTTACATAAACCAGCCGCCTGTTTATGTGTTTATCAAGGGCAATAAAATACCGGGAGTAACAAAAACCCCTGTGGTGAACCGCGTCTTCAAACAGACAGGTGTGCGGGTGCTCTATGCCTTACTCTGCAATCCGGGACTGGAAAACGAGACCTACCGTACCATAGCGGCCAAGACCAAAGTTGCGCTGGGGATGATTAACTGGGTCATGAAAGACCTCAACGAACTGGGATTTCTACTGGAAACAGGAACAGGCCGAACTCGGCAGGTACGACTGGTCCAGAAGGAAAAACTCCTGGAACGCTGGATTACCGCCTATGCGGAACAGTTACGACCCAAGCTTCTGCTAGGGCGTTATCGTGGCACCGAAGGCTGGTGGCAGAAGGCGCAACTTAACCCGGAGCAGGCCTTGTGGGGTGGAGAGCCAGCCGCCGCCAAAATGACTCAGTACCTGAAGCCACAAGAAATTACCGCCTATGTGGACAAGGATAACCTCGCAGCGGTGCTGATCCCGAACAGGCTCAAGAAAGACCCCACTGGCGATGTTGAGCTGGTTGCCCGCTTCTGGCAACCGGAGACTATAGCCCCGCACGGAGATACGGTTCACCCTGTTCTGGTCTATGCGGACTTAATGGCAACCGGCAATCAGCGCAATATCGAAACGGCACGGATAATCTATGACGAACATATCGTACAACTTATCCGGGAGGATTGACCCGATTCTGGTTGATATCCTGCGGATTGTCCACCAGGAGGCGGCCTCACGAGGCATGCTCTTTTTCGTGGTCGGCGCCACGGCACGTGACATCGTGCTCAACCACTGTCATGCCATCAGGACATATAGGCAGACACGCGACCTGGATATCGGAATCAATATTGCTGGCTGGGGTGAATTCCGCCGACTGTCCGAGGCGCTGATCGCCACCGGCAAATTTACCGCCGGCAAAGAGCCGTACCGCCTCATCTATGGCCGGTTTCCCGTCGATATTGTGCCCTACGGCGGCGTCAGCTCGGATAATCAGACCATCAGCTGGCCTCCGGATCATCATGTGGTCATGAGCATCATGGGGTTTCAGGAAGCCTACGACTACGGCATCACGGTGAGATTGAGCGATGGCCCGGTTCTTGATGTGAAGGTCCCGACCATACCGGGCATGGCGATGATGAAGCTCATCTCCTGGAATGATCGTTATCCGGAGCGCCCCAAGGATGCCGAGGATCTATTGTTTCTTATGAACAGCTATGCTGAGGCCGGCAATTCGGATCGCTTATATACGGATGAAGTCGAGCTGCTGCTGGCGGAAGGATTCGATCAGACGCTGGCCGGAATAAGGCTGCTGGGGCGTGATCTGGCATCAGTGACGACTCTCGTAACCGGTGAGGCAATCAGGGCCATTCTCGATGCCGAGACTGATGAACTGGGCAGACTGCGCCTGATGCAGGACATGGTGCAGGGGAGCAGGCTGCATGACCGGTCAGATGAAATCATCGCAAAGATAAAGAAACTGCAACAGGGATTTGCAGGGGACATCATAGACAGTCAGCCCCGGAGCTGACACATTGACAGCATCGCCGAATTAGGAGTATATAAACGACGTAGGATGAGTATAGTATCTTCATCATGAGGCTCTGGTAAAGGGATTGAAACCCCGATAAATCCAGGGCTTTCGTTTTGTAATGTCCCCCGATGATAAACTCACGTGCCTATTAATAAATCACAGGATTGGCTTCTATCTGCTTATGAATGAAAAACCCCAATTTGACATAGTACTGCAGGAGCAGCAGCGCCTGTCTGACGTGCTTACCTCAATCGAGGAGACGGCCAGACAGAACAGGGCGAAGATCGCCCATCACGACGCCTACACGGCCGAACTGGAGAAGGAACGCCTGGAGTCGGTAAGCTGGCGCGAGAAAAACTCGCTGACGGAAAAGCTTATCGAGAACGACAAGTTTGATCCCGCCAAGTATCTTACCTCCTTCCAGATGACCGACAGCCCGTACTTCGGGATTGTCGGCATCAACGATAGCGACAGGAGGATCGGCGCCAAGGAATATCTGATCGGCAAACAGGGGTTCGTCTCCCATGACAACCGGGCTTTGGTGGTCGACTGGAGAAAAGCCCCGATCTCCCGCTTTTATTATGACTACGAGCTTGGCGAGGAATACCTGGAAACCATTCAGGGCAAAGAGCGGGAAGGTGTGATAACCCGTCGTGATACGGTGGAGATCGCGAAACGCCTGCTTCGGCGCTTCCAATGCGGCGGCGATTTGTACGAGTTGGCCTGCGACAGCTGGGTGAAAAACGCCAAGCAGTATCATACGACGACTGACACCAAGGTGGCGAACCAGGATCACCGCATGGTGGATATCGTCTCCTTGATCTCTCCCGATCAATTCCACATGATTACCGCGGAAGCCACCGATGGCTGTACCCTGATTACCGGCGGCGCCGGTAGCGGCAAGACGGTGGTGAGCCTCCATCGGCTGTCGTGCCTGCAGTTCAACGACCCCGACCGCTTCTCGCCTGATCGCTGCCTGGTCCTCATGTTCAACAAGGTGCTCCGTAACTACGTGAGACAGACTTCCTCCGAGCTTCTTGGCAGCACCAGGGTGGACACCTTCAGCGCCTGGGCGTTGAGTGCCATCACCGCTCTGACAGGCAAGGTCATCAAGCCGGTTGTGGGCGATACCCTGCTGCGCAGAAGAAATCGTCGCAGCTGTCCGGTCTGCTGGCCCGCTATGTCACGGAAGTGCAGGAGCCAGACCCGCTTCAGGATCTGTGGCGGTTTTACGGACAGCCGTACGTTTTGGATGCTCTGTTTATGGAAGAAAAGGGAAAAGAGATGTTTCTGGCCGATTTGCGCCGGCGTTACTCGGTCAGAAGCCAGGCGGTATCCTTTGCCGACCTGAGCGTTCTGCTGCGTCTTTGCCAGCTGCGCGAGAAGGACGGTCCGGTCCGTGAGGCCCTCGGCTGGTATGCCCATATCATTGTCGATGAAGGGCAGGATCTTTCGCTCCTGGAGCTAGAGGCGATTCTCGCGGCAACGGACAAGCGGAACAGTATAACCCTCAGCGCGGACAGCAAGCAGAAGATTCTGTCATGGGTCGATGGGGCCGACTTCGATATTTTCCACAAGAATCTGAAGGAGGTCGGGGTGAGCAACGAGACCCTGTCCGTCTCCTACCGCTGCCCCAAAGAGATCATGGCGCTGGCTGCAAAGATCAGCAACCGGGAGAGCGAACAGGTTGGCAGGCATTCCGGCGTCCTTGAATACCACAAGGCAGTGGATGAGGAGAACGCACTGGCACTCTTGCGCCGACTAGTGGAGAAGCTGGTGGACGGGGATCCGGACAGCCTGACTGCTGTCATCTGCAAGAAAAAGTCGGACGAGAAAATGCTCCACCAGGCGTTAGCCGGTATAAAAGGGCTGCATCAGCAGGGGGAGTTGACCTTCGAGCCCGGCGTTCTGGTGACGATTGCCCATCAGGTAAAGGGGGTGGAGTTCGCACACGTGATCCTTTACGACCCGAATGCCAAGGATTTCAGGAAGTCTGCGTTGGACCGGAATCTGCTCTATGTGTGTGTGACCCGTGCCTGCAGGCGTCTGGACATAGTTTACTGGCGGGAGCTTGCCGCAGGGCTGGCATAAGCTTCATCTACTCTGCGTGGCTGGTCTGCTGAATAAAAAGGTTACAACTTTTTTTACTTTTGCGCTCTTTTGCCGATCCTATCCATGGCTTCCGAGGCGGCCCTGGAGAGGAGCATGTCCTTATCCGATGCATATCTGTTCAGGACCTTGATGGACTTCTCGCCTCCCGCAACGCCGAGAAGCCTGAGGGCCGACTTTTTCACTGCGCTCCCGGGTTGGTGCTCTTGCGTAATCCGCGCCAGGAGAGACGGCGCTTTGAGTATATCGAGCAGGGTATCTTCCACCCGCGCCCTTGCATCCCCCCGCAGATCCAGACCCATCATGTGATCCAGAACCTGTTCCGGCTCCAGCTCCTTTGGTTCGTTTTTTCCTGCAAGAAGACCCAAAAAATAGTTAAGCAGTACCGTACTCGCAAGTCCTGCTGCGGCGAGCGCAATCGCTGCTCGCTTTCGTACCTCGCCATCCGGATCGGAAAGAAGCGGAATAAGCAATTTCTCTCCATCCTCCTTCAGGAACAGTGGCACGCCCTGAATGGCTTCATTCCTGACATTCAGCTCCTGATGACCAAGTGAATTCCTGAACAATGCCACCACTTCCGGGTTGCGAACTCCGACCTTCGCCAGCACGAACAGTGCATTTCTCAAGAAATACCAGCCCTTCTTTCTCTGCACCGTTTCCAGAACAAGGGGGATAATATACGGTCCGCTATGGCAGAGTCTCTCCAGCATCTGGCGCCTGATGAACCTGCTGTTTGTATCCAGCAGGTCCACAGAGAGGAAATCCCCGAGTCTGCCCAGACAGGGCATGATATTGAGGACTTCCAGTTGTTCTTCCTTGGGGGCCGCACTCATCTTGTTCTGCAACTCCTGCGCAATCTTTTCGGGTAATTCCGGAGTCGTCAGATCAAATGGAACCTTCTTTACGGCCGAAATCCTCATTATTTCCAGTATCTCCACATATTTGCCCGTTGAGAACAGGACAGGCAGGAATTCAAAGGAGAGGAGGACCTTTTCTTCTATTTCTGCCCGGTTGGCGCTATTCTCAATGAGTTTTAAATAGTCGTTCGGGGCCTGAAGAAACCTGTCCAGGGCCAGAATCCTGAACACCTTGGATTTAATGCCCGCAGGGATTTCTTCGTCAGCGATGACACCGTATTTGACGAAAAGGGAAAGAAGTTCTTCATTCTGGCTCTCAAGTTCGAAGAGCTTTTTGCAGATCTTCCTGGCAATGCCGGTGGAATGGCTCAGCGCCTCCTTGACCTCGACCATCTCTACCTTCTCGTCCGCCTTCTTCAGGGCAGCGATACGCTCGCCGATCTGTTTGGCAATGTCCGGCACCAGGTTCGGGTTTATGTAATTTATGGTCTTATCTTCGAAGTCCTCGGCCTTGAACCCCTCAATGGCGCTGCTTATGAGGTTGAGATTCAGTAGGATGTCCGTTAGAAGCTGCGGAGTCGTCAACGGCCGTATGATTTCCTCGAAGATTTGTCTGCGGATCTCTTCCGCCTGCTCTTGAAATATCCCTGAAGAGCGGGATCATGTTGAGATCCTTCTTCAGCCTGGAGAGGGACAATTCAACCCGCCAGTTAAGCTTTTTGCCCTTTCCCACAAGATCCACATTGAATACCGTCGAAACGGACAGGATATTGTTCTTTATCAGGTCCATTGACAGCTTTTCGCGTACATCTCCCTCTTTATCTTTCGCATAGGTGGATTCGGTCATAATCCCGATGAACTTTTCGAATTCCACATCGCTTATACTGGCCTTCAGCGTAAAGGCAGTCAGGTGCTTGCGTTCGAAGTATTCGCTGAATCTTGAGACGTATGCCTCGGCCATTCCTTTATTTAAAAGCTTGGTGACAGGCAGAGGATCTGCCGCAATGCCGGTGATGAATATTTCGCTGGAGCGGGTATCCGTTACAAAAAGAAACGATATCTCTCCCTCCTTCATGATTCCTTTAAAAGAGGCGAATAAACCGCTTGTCGCCTTTTCAGCCTCTGGGTGTTCGGACATGTAATAGCCGGTTTTGAGGAAGGCCTGTATCATGGAAAGGATGAAATCCGAAATTTCCTGGGGTATGGTCTGGTTTTTGTCTAAATGGATCATTATGCGCACCTGCCAATTTAGAGATTTTTTCCCAAGCACTTTTCATGCAGGATTCTTGCCGGGAAAACGTGGCTCTTGTAATGTTCGTGCCTTTTGTTAACAGGTTACTCAGTATAACCAGTCAACGCCTCTTCCTACGTTTCCACAGCTGAGACCTGTTTTTATTGCAAGGTCCAGCTACCCAGGGGGGGAGAGCAATGGGGCACAAAAAAAGGGCCCTTCTTGTCCAGAAAGAGCCCTTTTACGCGAGAAATGGTGTTGCGTCATCCAATTGTTGTCAGAAGTAATATCTGCCGCCGTCCTGCGCTGCGTCCGACAGCAGGTGTTTTGCCTCAAGCAGCCCTTCCACCGCGCAGGCGGAGAGATGTGAGACGGTCTTCTGCATGTTGATCATTGCCTCCCCTGTCAAGGCGTAGGCGCAGCAGCGGCTTGCAGCTGACCTGAACTGGTTCGACAGTTCAAAGGCGGCAACCTTGGCCACAGCCTGAAGCAGTTTCTGTCTTGATTCGCTGGACTGAACATGGGTTTTGTCGACCCTGAGCACCACACTTTCCAGGGCAAATATGGTGATGGCCATATCGGCGATCGCCAGCAGCACTTCCTGATTTTCCCTGGCCGGGGCCACTTCACCCAGCACTGCCAGGAACAGCTGCTTGAGCCGCGCCACCGTTGCAGCTTCCAGGGCAAATTCCCGGGAGTAAGCCGTTTGAGCGGCCACGTTGCCGGCAATATCTTGCTGGGCCTTTTTGACCAGCTCCCACAGTACACTGCCATTGCTGTCGGCCCGGCGGAAGAACATGTTCGGGATGAGAATGCGATTGATCTCGTTGGTGCCCTCGAAGATCCGCTGGATGCGCGAATCCCGGTAATAGCGCTCCACCGGGTACTCGGCAATGTAGCCGTAGCCGCCATGGATCTGCACCGCCTCGTCCACAACCATATCAAGCTGCTCACTGCAGAATACCTTGGCCATGGCGCACTCGGCGGCGTATTCCTCGATCGCCTTCTGATAGCGCTCGTAATAGTCGGTACCGGAATGATCCAGGGTTGCCAGTCGACTGTCCAGGAGCCCTGCAACCCGGTAGATCACCGACTCGGAGGCAAAGATGGCGGCCATCATGTCAGCCAGCTTCTCCTTGATGGCGCCGAATTCGCCGATGGCTTTACCGAACTGTTTCCGCTCAGTTGCATAGGTCGCAGCCTCGGCAAAAGCTCCCTTGGCCATGCCCAGTGTCTGGGTTGCCACCTTCAGACGGCCAACATTCAGGACGTTGAAGGCGATTTTGTGTCCCTTGCCCGGCTCACCCAGCAGATTTTCCACCGGCACCCTGACGTTATCCAGAACGAGCTGGGTGGTGGAGGAGCCCTTGAGCCCCATCTTCTTTTCCTCGGTACCGACGGAAAAGCCTTCAAAATCCTTTTCCACAAGAAAGGCCGAGAATTGCTTGCCGTCTATCTTGGCAAAGACGGTGAAGAGGTCGGCAAAGGCCGAGTTGGTGATGAACTGCTTGGTGCCGTTGAGGATATAGTGGGTACCGTCGGGGGAAAGGGTGGCGGTGGTCCGCGAACTCAGGGGGTCGCTGCCGCAGTCGGGCTCGGTAAGGGCGTAGGCACCAAACCATTCCCCGGAAGAAAGTTTCCCCAGATAGCGCTCTTTCTGATCGGCAGTGCCATAGTAGACCATGGGCAGGATGCCGATGCCCGTATGCCCGCCGAAAGCCATGCAGAACGAGGTTGCCGGAGCTACCTTTTCGATCAGCAGCATGTTAGTGGTCTTTTCCAGCTCCAGACCGCCGTATTCCTCCGGCACCTCGGCCAGAAAAAGACCAAGATCGGCACACTGGCGCATTTTTTCCACCAGGAAGTCGAAATCCTTGTCCTCGATCCGCTCAATGTTCGGGAAGACCTCTTTCTTCATGAACTCTTCGGTGGTTTCCGCGATCTGCTTTTGCTCAGATGTGAATTCTTCAGGTGTGAAAATTTCCATGCCGGCGCTGTCGACCAATAAATATTCACCACCGTTCAGAAGATTGCCATTCATTGAAAGCTCCTTGCAAAGTATAACTGTTCCCTCTCCCTCAGGGAGAGGGTTGGGGTGAGGGGAATGGTCCCCTCATCCGATCGTTTGCTTGTGGTTGGGTTACTTGTCTTCCGAATAATCGTAAAATCCCCTGCCGGCCTTGCGTCCAACGTAGCCGGCCTTGATCATGTTCCTCAGCAGACCCGGCGGGGCAAAGCGCTCCTGCTTCATGTATTCATAGAAGATGTTGCTCACGTGGTAGCCGATATCGACCCCGGCAAAGTCCTGGAACTCCAGGGGACCCATGGGCATATTGCAGCCGAGCTTCATGGCGGTGTCGATATCCTCCGCCGAAGCCACTCCTTCCTCAAGCAGGCGGACGGCATCGATGATGTAGGGCACGAACAGGCGGTTGACGACAAAGCCGGGGGTATCCTTGCAGGTGATGGGGGTCTTGCCGATTTTCCTTGCCATCTCCAGTGCCAGGTCTTTGATCGCTACCGCTGTCTGCAGGGCCGGAATGACCTCCACCAGCTTCATCATCGGCACCGGGTTGAAGAAATGCATGCCGACGAAGTTGGCCGGGTTCTTCACCAGGGCCGCCATCTCGGTGATGGAGATGGAAGAGGTATTGGTGGCATAGATGGTGCCGTCGCTGCAGACCGCATCCAGCTTGGCGAACAACTCCTTCTTGACATTGACATCCTCGAAGACCGCCTCGAAAATGAAGGGGACCCCGGCAAGGCTGGCCACGTCGGTGGAGAAGCTGATCCTTGCCAGGATCTCTTCCATTTCCTTTTCGGTAATGGTCCCTTTCTTGACGATCCGCTCCAGGCTCTTGACGATGGTTTCCTGGCCCGCCCCACAGACCTCGTCGCTCATGTCCACAACTTTCACCTGCAGGCCGGCCATGGCGGCCACCTGGGCGATCCCGGCCCCCATGCTGCCGGCTCCTGCCATACCTACTGTCTTGATATCTTCAAGTTTCATCGTTATTCTCCTTTGGTTGTAGTAATTTTGTTACCTAAAAAACCTTGTCAGCCACGAATGACACGAATGTTCACGAATAAAAGCAAAGCGTGTAAGACAAACATTATGGACCCGAGGGTTTCATTGTTTTTTCATTCGTGTCTATTCGTGTCATTCGTGGTCAAAGCCTTTCAGGTTATTATTTATTTATTGAGAAAATTCGGTTTCCTCTTTTCGATGAAGGCAGTAAGCCCTTCCTTGGCGTCGTGGGTCTTGCCGTTTTCCGCCATATATTTGCGCTCCACGGCCAAGGCCTGGTCCAGGGGCAGGTCGATCCCCTCGTAGACCGCTGCCTTGATGTAACCCAGGGCCTTGCCCGCCCCTGCGGCCATTTCCTGGGCGAACTGCATCACCTCCGCCTGGAAGTTCTCCGGCTCGATCAGCCGGTCCACCAGGCCGATGGCCAGGGCCTGCTGGGGGTTCATGGTCCGGCCGTTGAGCAGGATATCCAGGGCTTTGGTCAGGCCGACCAGGCGCGGCAGCCTTTGGGTGCCGCCAGCGCCGGGAATGATGCCCAATCCGGCCTCCGGCAGGCCGATCAACGCCTTGCCCGATGTCATCAGGCGGTAGTCGCAGGCCATGGCCAGCTCGCAGCCGCCCCCCAGGGCGTGGCCGTTGATGGCGGCGATGACCACCTTTTGCATCCGGTTGAGGATGTTGTTGGCCCCCTGCAGGAGTTGAGAAAAATTCTCCGCCTTGAGGCATTCTGGGCCGCCATCTCCTTGATGTCGGCGCCGGCGATGAAGGCCTTTTCCAGGGCGCTGGTGATGATGACGACGGTCACATCGTCCATCTTTTCGGCTTCGCTGAAGGCCTTGAACAGCTCCAGGCCAAAATCGCTGCTGAGCGGATTGGTTGGGGGCCGGTTGAGGGTTATGGTCAGGATTCGTTCTTGCTGGTTCAGGGTGATGTATTGGTAGGACATTTGGTTAACTCCGTTAATGGTAATTTGGGATTTTCTACCCTCTCCCTAGCCCTCTCCCACGAGGGGAGAGGGAACTTTTTTTTAATGCTCCCCACCCTTATGTACTCACAAGAGGGAGAAAAGGCAACAAATGCTCCCCCTCCCTTATGTACTCACAGGGGGTTAAGGGAACTAAATGTGTCCCCTCCCCTTTATGGGAGGGGCTGGGGGAGGGCCGCTTTTAACTTACCTTTAGCACGATAGAGGCAGCGGTGTCACCAGCGGCGCAGCCGGAAAAGAGGAGGTAGCCTCCTCCCTTCATGGCCAGTTCCTCGATTCCTTCGATCATGAGCCGGGCACCGGTGGGTGCCTGGGGGTGGCCATAGATCAGGGAAGAACCATAGTTGTTCATGCTGTTCACATCAAGCCCAAGTACCTTCGCCATGGCGATGTCGTTGGCGGCAAAGGGGTTGTGGGTCTTGACCGCTTTCAGGTCGCTGACCTTGATACCCGCCTTGTCGAGAGCCATCTGGGCGGAAGGGGCAACGGCAGCGGCCATGTGCGCCTTCTTGGTGCGGGCGTAGCCGAAGGAGATCAGTTGAACCTCTATCCCCGGGTCGGCGCTCAGTTCCTTTGCCTTGTCCCGGGTGGTGACGCAGATGCCGCAATTGCCGTCCGCGGGAAAGGTCTGGGCGCCGAAAGTGAGGACGCCGTCGGGAAGTACCGGTCTGAGGCCGGCCAGCCCTTCTTTGGTGGTGGCCATGACCCCTTCGTCTGCTTCCAGGGTGATGGTCTTCTTTTTGGGAACCTGGACCTCCACCGGGAACATATACCTTCTGGAACTCCCGGTCATTGGCCAGGGCTTCCTCATACTGCTCATAGCGCCTGAGGGTAAGGGCGTCGCACT
>CAWAFF010000105.1:0-12036 GCA_963780945.1 uncultured delta proteobacterium
AATCAGGTGATATGCCTCACCCAAAAAATAGTTGCCATGGGGTAGGTTGGTAAGATGATCGGCTGACGATCAAAATTGACCAACAGGAATAACCCAACGATGATACAAGTTCTCTATGCCATCAACGGTATCGTCGCCACACTGCTGTACCTGCCGCAGATCATGAGGATCTGGAAAGACCGCGGCAACAGCGGGTCGCTATCGCTGGTTACCTTCGGCGGTTGGAGCATAGGCTCGCTAATTACCGCCTTGTATGCCTGGACTGTGGTGAAGGACCCAATGTTCACCACCATCAGCCTCGGAAACATGACCGGCTCAGGTACGATCTTCGTACTGATCATGTTCAAACCGATTAGCGTTCTACCTATCTGCATGGCACGAAACGCACTGAGGTACGGGTTTCACTGAGCAGTTCCTGCAATGATGCCAGCACGTAGTCGACATCGTCTTCCGTGTTTCGTTTCCCAGGGAGAAACGGACGGAACAATGGGCTTCCTCGGGGGTAAGCCCATGGCGAGCAGAGCGTGGGAAGGGTCCGGGATTACCGGATTTGCAGGCAGATCCGGAGGAAAAGGCGATTCCCTTGCGGTCCATGAACGAGGACTAGGGATTAGCCGCGAATCTCGGGCAAGGTCATATTGAGGGTAGTTGCGGAGACGATCTACGCTCCGGGCCGTTTCGGTTTGCCGACGGTAACAGTGCCTTTAAATTCCGTTCTCCAAGCCTTTCGCAAGGGCTCGCCAGCTCTTACGGCTCTCCTCCATGGAAGCGGCAGATGGCCAAATCGACAGCTCGACCAAACCCAACTATTCCCGGGACATTCTCGGTCCCGGCCCGCAACCCCGTTCCTGTCCTCCTCCCTTGACAACGGATCCATAGGCGACGTCCTTCCGTAAATAAAGTGCCCCCACACCCTTGGGCCCATGGAGCTTATGTGCCGAGACCGCCAACAGATCGACCCCCAGTTCATCAACATCTATCGGGATTTTGCCGAAAGCCTGCACGGCATCAGTGTGAAAAAGGGCACCGCAGCCGTGGGCAATTTGTGCCAGTTCCTTTATTGGCAGAATAGCTCCCGTTTCGTTGTTGGCAAGCATGACCGATACCAGGAGCGTGTCGGGGCGCACTGCTGCTGCCAAGGTTGCAGGTTCCACCACACCATCGTTGTTTACCGGAAGAATGGTCAACTGGTAACCCTGGGCTGCCAAGGCCCGGCAGGGACCCAGCACCGCCGGGTGCTCAATGCTGCTGGTGATCAAGTGACGCCGGGACCCATCAGAGGCTGCGGCTATGCCACGGATTGCAAGGTTGTCCGCCTCGGAGCCTCCGCCGGTGAAAATGACACGACGGGCGGTGCAGTTTAGCCCCTGGGCGACGGTCCTGCGGGCAGCTTCAAGGGCGGTTCGGGCAATATTGCCAAAGCTATGGATGCTGGAAGGATTGCCGCATTGGTCGGACAGGAAGGGGAGCATGGCTTCCCGCACCTGGGGGTCGACCGGTGTGGTGGCATTATGATCCAGATAGACGGCTCGCGGTGTCACCGTTGGTGTTTTTATCTCCTGTGACGAAAGCAATTCATCATCCTGCACTTCTGCAACCGGTGCCATTCCCTCACATCTTATGGTTGCTCCAGTATTGTCACCCAACTTCCTCACCCGGCAGAGCAGGGTTTTATAGACCGGGAAGCCGGAAATGGGATCGAATCGGCCCAGATCGGTCAGATCGTTAACGTTGCATTGCTGCCATTCTGCCGATCCAAGCGGGCCGCCACCCCCCATGGCGGCGTCGATCGTCCCACGCATCAGATATATCGGACAGCCTGGCGGTAAAGACGGCACGGCCGCGGGGTGTCTCCACCCAGACCTGCTCACCGTCAACTATGCCCATTTCTGTTGCTTCTACCCGGTTCATGGTTACCGGCGGCTGGTTGTGCTTTTCTGCCAGTGACCTGACCCCATGGTGCTGACTGCGAAAATCGTGTCTGGTCCTCGCCCCTGAATTGAAAACCAGCGGATATTCTTTGGCCACTTCCGGGCTGGCCAGGGGGCCCTCAGCTGGCTCGGTATAGACCGGCAGAGGATCATAGCCATGCTCCGCGAGGACCGATGAGGCAATTTCAAATTTGCCGCTGGGGGTGTTAAAGCCCGGTTGGCCATCGGCACGGAGCAACCCCTTCTCCCATTTCCGATATTGCATCATGGCTGTCGGCAACCGCACCTCTCCCCCGGCAGCGCGCACCTCTTCCAGGGAAAATCCGCTGCCGTCCAGAGCAAAGCGGAGCAGCTCTTCCTCGGTCTGGGGATAGAGTTGGCCGTAACCCAGCCGCTGGGCCAGTTCGGCCAGGATAAGATAATCGTTGCGTGCCTCCCCTTGCGGCTCCACCAGTCGCTCGCGAATCTTGAACAACGGGCCGAAACGCATGTATGAAGAAATCTCATAATAGGTGGCGGCGGGGAGGACGATGTCGGCGTAGGCGGAGTCGGCGGTGTGGTAGCGGTTGATGGTGACCATGAAATCAAGGGCGTCGAAAGTCTTGCGCCACAGTTCTGGCTGGGGCCAGGCAGTGATGATCGATCCCCCAAGAACGGCAAGGGCGCGGACCCGGTAAGGCTTGCCGTTAAGAACGGCATCCGGCAAGGCGATGGCATGGGATTCTCCCCGATAGGCGCTGTAAACCGGAAAGCGATCACGGCCAAGGCCTTTTTCATGTCCGGGTTTGGCACCAGGCGCGCAGCGGTTCTGGGGGAAGACATTTTCTTTCATGCGGAAGAGCAGGCCGCCCAGGGACATCCAGTTGGCCGGCCAGGGCCCACAGGGTGAAGACGGCGCGAATGGCCTGGACGCCGCTGTCGGAATATTCCAGCCCTGTGTACATGACCGGACTGGCGCCTCGTGCTGCGGCAATCTCCCTTGCCAGCTCCCGTACCGTGTCCGCGGGCACTCCCGTGATCTGCTCCACCAATTCCGGCCGGAAATGCTGCACCAGCTGTCTACAGTTCCTGAAACCCCACAGTCCAATCGCCGGCGAAATTCTCGTCGTAAAGTTCTTCCTCTAAAAGCACCTAGATCATCCCCAGTGCCAAAGCGCCGTCAGTCCCGGGGCGGATGCGGAACCCACCTGGCCCCGGTCTCACGGGCGGTCTCTGCTCAACGCGGGTCGATGGCGATGACGCGGGCGCCACGCTCCCGTGCCTTCAGTATCTGCCGGTGGGTGAAGTGGGGGTGAATCGGTGGCGGGTTTGCTCCCCAGATCACAATCAGCTCCGCCTGCTCAAGGTCCGTCTCCATGGTGATGAGCATCTCGCCCATGGTCACGTGGGGGGCGATCATGGCAAAGGAGACGTAGCACAGTGCCCCGACGCCCAGGGTATTGGGGGAGCCGAAGGGGAACAGGACGCTGGAGGCGGAGGATACCGCCACATCTGCCGGCTGAAACACATCGCAAAGGGCCATGTCGAAACTGCCGCGGCCGGTATAGATGGCCACCGCCTCGGGCCCGGAAGAGGCCTTTATTTCCTGAAAACGCTCGACAATGGCAGCATATGCCTCATCCCAGGAGATGCGTTCAAATTGATGGGTTCCCTTTGGCCCGGTGCGGCGCAAGGGATAGAGAACCCGGTCAGGGTCATGGACGATATCGGGTGAGTAGCTGCCGATGTGGCAGATCATGCCCAGCGGATGCCCCTCCTGGGGTTCCACCCGCTTCAGCCGCCCGTTCTCCAGGGTGGCGGTGACATAACAGCCGGCAGGGCAAATGCCGCATAACCCATGGCGGATTTCCTCGTTTACGGAGGTCAAGACGCAACTCGGGGGGTTCTGGAGTCAAGCCTGGTACGGCGCAACAGGAGAAGGGCAAACCACTTCCTTTCATCGGTAAAGACTTCCTCGGCGGTAAAACCAAAATCTTCCACGTGGAGACAAACTCAGCCAGGTGGAACTTGCGGCTGATTTCCGTGTTTATTGCTTCTCCTTCGCCAATGATGAACCACTTGCCAAGGGGGGCGACACGAATTATCTGCCGGCAGTTGAAGCGAGCGCTGATTTCCACTTGCTCCCTGGTCTCGTTGTAGACGGCAACATGTTCGACGGCCGATGGATTGATGGCGCTGTGCAGTTCCCGATTCATGCGCCGAAAAATATTCCTGGTGAATTCCTCAGTCACGCCACCGGCATCGTTATATGCCGCTTCAATGATTGGTCTTTCCTTGATCAGATCTATCCCCAACAAGAAAAAATCATCCTCGTAAAGTGCCTGTGACAGCGAGTTTAGAAAGCCATTCATCTCCACATCGGGAAGGTTGCCGATGGTGCTGCCGAGGAATAACACCGTTACCGGCGAGACATCCCGGAAGAGGGGAAAAGCTCCCGAGTAGTCGGAATTTATGCCGGTCACACGTACCGGTGGGTGGGTAGAGGCAATGTTTCGGGCAGCTTCAATCAGCGCGGTCTTGCTCACGTCAACGGGAATATATGTTACTCCCTGTTGGCTCTGGGCGAGCCAGGCACGGAGCAGGTAATCTGTTTTCATGGAATTTCCTGAGCCAAGTTCCACAAGGGTCGTCGGCCCGCAGATTTTTCTGATCAAGTTGGCATTGGCGGCAAGGATGCCGGCTTCGGTGCGTGTTAGATAATATTCCGGTTGCCGGGTAATCTCTTCAAACAGCTGGCTGCCACGTTCATCGTAGAGAAACCGGCACTGAAGGCTACGGGGAGTTGAACTTAAACCAGCAGCGGTAGCAGAGGCAAAATCCTGCAGCTGGTCCGGTTCGGTCATTTGTTGTTGAATAATCATTCCCGAGCTGTTCAGTGCCTCTCGGAAAGACCTGCGGGCTGGCCTGGCCGCCCGCATAAGGCTTACGTCCATGATGACTCCCCCTTTGGACAAGTGGAATAATGGATATAATATTAAAAAGTATAAATAAAGTATGGTGGGAGTCAAATAATGGATCGTCCGTTCACTGGGAGTTGTTCGACATTGCGGATGAGGAGGAACTTGTGAAAGGTAATGATTTGCTGCGGAAGGGGTTACTGGAATTACTGTCCGGGGAGGGAGCACATATGGGTTTTGAGGAAGTCATTGCTGATTTCCCAATGGACCATATCAACAGCAAGGCGCCGCATACCCCATACTCGTGCTGGCATTTTGTCGAGCACCTGCGCATCGCCCAGTGGGACATCCTGGAATTCATCACCAATCCGCACCATGTTTCACCTGACTATCCAGAAGGCTATCGGCCTTCTGCCGAAGACAAGACCGACGAAAAGGGATGGCAGCAAAGTGTGGAGGGGGCACTTGCCGACCTGGAGAAGCTGAAGGAAATTGTATCCAATCCGGCGACGGATTTCTTCGCTCCGATTCCCCACGCCAAAACTTACACCATCTTCCGGGAAATACTTGTTGTTGCCGATCACAACGCCTATCACACGGGAGAACTGGCCCTGCTCCGTCAGGTGCTGAATATCTGGCCCAAAGGGAGGCCGTATCTAACCGGCAGAGGTGAGTGATATTTAATAGAAGGTCAAACAGGGGAGGGTAACGGAAAACGGGCTTCACTGACAGAAAAACTAAGAGCTGCTAGACCAACGGGGGTGAACCATGGTGTCGATCAAACCATTCAAGCCATTGCTCCTCATTCCACTGCTGGCCCTTTTCACTGTCAGACCTGCAATAGCAAAAGACCCTATCCGTATTATTGAGGGCATTGTCTCTAAAGTTTCTGATGGGGACACCATTCAGCTAAAAGACCCGTTGGGGACAAAGGTAAAAATCCGCTTATATGGCATTGATGCCCCCGAAACGGAAAAGAGCAACCGCAAGACCGGGAGAGTAAGCAAACCGGGACAGCCATATGGTGAAGAAGCCTTTGAGGCTTTAAAGGGCAAAATTGATAGCCAGCGGGTAAAGGTCGAGGTCATGGATATTGACCGTTATCGCCGCGCGGTTTCTATTATTTGGTTAGGCAATCGCAACATCAACCGCGAAATGGTAAGAGAGGGACTATGCATGGGCTTACCGGCAGTATCTTGACCGGCCCCATGCCTCAGAATACATCGATGCAGAAGAACAGGCCCGGAAGGAAAGGCGCGGCCTATGGCAGCAAGCAAATCCGCAGCCGCCATGGGAATTCAGGAAGTTGTTGAAGAAAGGCAAACGCGGCAGGAAAGGTTGGCAAAAATTATGTGTATTGTAGATAAAACAAAAAAGGTTGATTATTATAAAAGTATTATATAGATTACATAAATGATTGAAATTGGACAACATATCCGTGATGAACGGAAGCGGCGGAAAATATCACAGGAGAAGTTGGCTCGAGACTTGGGCATGAGTCGAGCTACCATCAGCCAAATCGAGACAGGAACGGTCCAGGACATAGGAATCCGGAAGTTGATAAGGATTCTCGAGTATCTGGGGCTGGAGCTCCGGGTGAGACTGGCGGGATCCCCTCCAACACTGGATGAATTGCGGGAAGAGCAGCTTGCTTCAGGCAATAGGGAAAGGGCGTAGCGGTGTCTATCTCCTCAACACATACCCTTGCTGTCTGGGCTGCCGATCAGCGGGCGGGTCTTCTTGATCGGTCCCCTGATCAGCGCCAGTACGTTTTCAATTATGATCCGGCAGCTGAGCCGCCTGAGGCACTGGTGTCGCTTACCATGCCGGTTCGCCTTGAGAGTTGGGTCAGTAGGGACCTTCACCCTGCCTTCCAGATGAATCTGCCTGAAGGGGCCTTGTTGGATGCGATACGCCGGACCATCGCTAAACTGGCCGGAGAGGATGATCTGACCATTCTTCGCGTGACAGGCGGGAACCAGATCGGCCGTAATAGATTTTCCCTTCCAGGGGATGGGGCTCCTGGTGTCGTGGAAACCCCCGAATCCCTGGAGGAGTTGCTGTCCTACCCGGACACAGAGGATTTATTCCACGAACTGGTGTCACGTTACGCCCTCCGGTCAGGAGTGTCGGGTGTGCAGCCGAAGGTAATGCTGAATGCTTCTGAACGGGCAACGGCAGCAGTGGGAGGTTACATTGTAAAATCGTGGGGAAGTGACTATCCCCAGCTGGCCGCCAATGAGTTTTTCTGCATGACAGCGGCGCAACGTGCCGGGTTACCGGTACCGGAATTCCATCTTTCGCAGAATGGCGGGCTGTTCATAATGAAGCGGTTTGACGTGGGTGTGGACGGAACGTCGGTAGGTTTTGAGGATATGTGTGCCCTGCAGGCATTGGGTACGGCCCAAAAATATAGCAGTACCTATGAGCGGGTGGCGCGGAGCATCAAGGATTTCGTGTCAGGGGAGTTTCTGCAGCCTGCCCGGGAGCAATTCTTTGCTTCACTGGTGCTTTCGATAATGGTGCGGAACGGCGATGCACATCTAAAGAATTTCGGAGTGCTTTACGAACGTCCGGGCGCACCAGTCAAGCTGGCTCCGGTATATGATGTTGTGACCACTGCTGCCTATATCTCCAAGGATGTTCCTGCGCTTTCAATTGCCGGTACGAAGAAGTGGTGGCCAAGAAAGACACTGGAAAAGTTCGCTGTCACACATCTGGCTTTGCCGGTCGGGAGGATCGGGCAGATTTTTGAACAGGTGACGGAAGCGGTGACCGGAACCAGGCCTCTGGTTTCGGAGTACATGAAGGGTCACCCGGAATTCCGGGAGGTTGGAGGACGTATGCTGGTCACTTGGGCAGAGGGAGTTTCCGAACTTAACGTATAGTGTGCCCAATTGTCGGAACAGGAGAGGGTAAACGCTCCTGCATAAAAAAGACCCGCTGATTGCAAATCAACGGGTCTTCGCATTACTAAAATTTGTGGTCTATTTTTTACGTTAAATTCCACAAGAACATTTCCCGTCGCAGTATTTTTCCTGTGATAACAGCTATATGCGATTTGGTGAATGTGGTTAGGCACGATATAGGACGTCAAAAAATGTTCACCCTCATTTTACAGTCACCTTTTCGAGAAAGTTTTTATTTGTCATATATACCTCGGCCACCCAACAAAATAAAAGTGTCTTGCAAACCATCCACTTACGAACTAAAGTATCGGCTTTTGAGATAGAGAGAATAAGGGGAGATATTATGAACTGGTTGAGCCTTGTGATTGTTTCTTTATGTTTATCCGGTTGCGGAGCAGAATGGCTTCCTGAAGATGGACCTTCCTCGAATAATACCGTGCAGACTAACCAAACCACTCCACCGCCGCAGACAAATATGGAGACTCCAATTGCCACGGATACAACAGGTAAAATACAGGTCTTTTCCTTTTCAGGTACTGAAACTTCACGCACTAATACAGATGTGAACTATACGTGGGCTCTTGATATAAAAAATACTGACACCGTTCAAGTAAATGCAAAAGTAAGTTACGAGTGGGTTGACGCTGCAGGAGGGATCATTGTCGCAGGTCATTTCTCAAGTATAGTGGAACCAGGCGTCAGAACGAAATGGGAGTCTAACGGTATAACGTCTATTGCGAGCTGGGATGCTACGAAGAATTGGAGAATTACTAAAGTAGAAAGGCTGTAACTCTTGGCTGCGTCCTATCTTGCCAAGCACATCAACCTTCACAAAAGAATGTCTTCGAGTCTTTTCCCACCGGAGAGAAAACCCCTTCAACTCAGTGTCGAACCTGTCCCTGCTCGGTAAATGCTAACTTGTTAATGTTTCTTAGTGAGCTGAAGGACTGGCATCTGTACCCCTCCGTTTCGTACCTAATAGTCCCGCTCCGTACGTAAAAGGCACCAAGTAGGTACGATAAAAATTAAAAAACCCGCTTTATCTGTCAAAAAGATTAGCGGGCTTTAGGTACGAAGTTAAGATTTAAATGCCTGATTTGGCTACATTTTTCATGTTATCAAAAGCAGTAAAAACCCTTTAAAATTCTCAGGTCAAATTCCACAAGAACATTTCCCAGATATCTTTCCAGCTCTTGCCGATCTCGCCGACGACCGTTGGCTCGAAACCGCAGTGCATCATGCACTGGGCGCAGCGGGGGTCTTTGCCGACGCCGTATTTGTCCCAGTCAGTCTTAGCCATCATTTCTTTAAAGCTGCCATAGTGGTCATCGGTAATAAGGTAGCAGGGAGCTTTCCAGCCGCGCGGATTTCTGGTCGGGTTTCCCCACGGGGTGCATTCCAGTTTCTTTTCGCCCTTGAGGAAGCGCAGGTACATGGGTGTCGAATAGAAGCGGAAGCGCTTGCTCATTTCATAGACCTGCTCGAACTTCTTTTCGATGTCGCGCCTTTCCAGGAAGAGCTTTTCGCCGACTGCTTCATAGCCGAAGCCGGGTGCCACCAGCAGTCCGTCGACGCCGATTTCCTCCAGTCGGGAAAAGAGCATCTCGATTTCCATCAGGTCGGTTTCCTTGAAAATCGTGGTGTTGGTGCAGACCCGAAAGCCGAGCTTTTTGGCCTTTTTGATGGCCTCGATGGCCGTCTTGAAGGTGCCTTTCCGTTCGAGGATGCGGTCGTGGGTTTCCTCCAGCCCATCCATGTGGATATTCAAGGTGAAATTGGGATGAGGGCGCATGTTGTCCAGCGCCTTTTCAAGCAGCAGGGCGTTGGTGCAGAAGTAGATGTGCTTGCCCCTCTCCAGCACTCCTTCTATCAGTTGGAAAATATGAGGGTAGAGGAATGGTTCGCCACCGGTAATGGTAACGACCGGCGCCGGGCATTCATCCACGGAGCTGAGGCAGTCTTCCAGGGACATCATTTCCTGAATGGTATCGGCATACTCGCGGATGCGGCCGCAGCCGGAGCAGGCAAGATTGCAGAGATGGGTTGGCTCCAGCATCAACACCAAAGGGTATTTATCTATCTTTTTCATTTTGTTGCCGACAATATATTTGGTCAGATCGTAGTTCAAACGTAACGGGAAACGCATTTACTGTCCTTTCGTGCAATTGCTTGCCAGAAGCTTGTAAGAAGTTATTTTACCCGGACGATCCCGGGACGGGTGAATCCTGTTTTTTGCAAGAATTCCTCGGCAGTCTGGGCGATTCCGCTGCCGTCAAGCCCCAGGTCCTGCCTAACCGGGCCTGGCTTCCCTGCTCGATGAAACGGTCGGGGATGCCGATCCGCTTGATTCTGATGCCGGTGACCGCCTCATCGGACAACAGTTCCATGACCGCGGTGCCGAATCCACCCTGCAGGGCGTTTTCCTCGATGGTAATGACGCAGCCGCTACGGCTGGCGGCAGAAAGGATAAGGTTGCGGTCCAGCGGCTTGACGAAGCGTGCGTTGATGACGCAGGCCTGAATGCCCTTCGTTTTCAGCAGTTCTGCAGCCTCCAGAGCTGGGTAAACGGTGCTGCCGATGGCAATTAGGGTGACATCCTCCCCTTCGGTAAGCTGTTCGCCGACACCGAGGGGGAGTGCTTTCAAGGTGGAGTCCATGGTGACGCCGTAGCCTGCTCCGCGTGGATAGCGCAAGGCTATGGGCTGGTCGGAATAGATGGCGGTCTTGAGCATATGCTGCAGTTCGTTCTCGTCCTTCGGTGCCATTACCGCCATTTCCGGCAGGTGACGAAGGTAGGAAAGATCAAAGACTCCATGGTGGGTCGGGCCATCATCGCCAACAAGACCAGCCCGGTCGAGGGCCAGGGTAACCGGTAGTTTTTGCAGGCAGATCTCGTGGAAGATTTGGTCATAGGCTCTTTGGGCAAAGGTCGAATAGATGGCCGCCACAGGGCGGAAAGCCTTCCGTTGCCATGCCGGCGGCAAAGGTGAGGGCGTGTTGTTCGGCGATGCCCACATCGAAGAAGCGGTCAGGATAAGCTTTAGAAAATCTGGTCAGGCCGGTGCCTTCAGGCATGGCGGCGGTAATGGCGACGATCTTTTTATCGTCCTCGGCAAGCTTGCAGATGGTATCGCCAAAGACACCGGTATAGGATTGGGCTCCAGGCTTGCCGGCCAAAACCTTACCGGTGACCACATCAAAGGGACCAACGCCGTGGAATTTATCCGGGGTCTCTTCCGCCGGCTGATAACCTTTACCCTTGGTTGTTACCACATGGACAAGTACCGGTCCTTCCAGGGCGCGCACGTTCTGCATGATCGCGATCAACTGGGGTAGATCGTGGCCGTGGACTGGCCCGACATATTCGAAACCCAGGGCCTCGAACAGGGTGCCTGGAGTCAGAAATCCCTTCAGGGAATTCTCTGCCTTGCGGGCGAAATGGAGAATGTTGCCGCCGATGGCCGGGATGTTCTCCAGCAGGCCCTGCATCTCTTTTTTTCAGGCCGCGATAATAGGTGCCGGTTAGTTTGCGGGAAATGAAAGTGGATAAGGCGCCGACATTTTTCGAAATGGACATTTCATTGTCATTGAGAACGACGACGAGGTTCTTCCGCAGGTGTCCTGCCTGGTTCAGTGCTTCGAAGGCCATGCCACCGGTCAACGAACCATCGCCGATTACGGCAATCACTCGATTGTCGTTGCCTTTCAGGCCGTTGGCCACAGCCATCCCCAACCCGGCAGAGATGGAGGTGGACGAATGGCCGGCTCCGAAGGCATCATGGACAGACTCGGAGCGCTTGGGGAAGCCGCTGATACCGTGGTACTGCCGCTGGGTGTGGAAGCTATCCCTGCGGCCGGTGATAATTTTATGTGTGTAGGCCTGATGGCCCACATCCCAGATGATGCTGTCGGCCGGGGAGTTGAAGCAGTAATGGAGTGCCAGGGTCAGCTCCACACAGCCAAGGTTAGAGGCAAGATGGCCGCCGGTCTTGGAAACGGTGGCTAAGATAAACTGGCGGACTTCATCGGCCAGGGCCAAAAGCTCATCCTGCTTCAGCTCTTTCAGGTCGGCAGGACTGTTTATTCTATCGAGAATGGTTGACATGACAAAACCCTCTTTAAAAGAACGTTCGATGTTCTATGTTCGACGTTCTACGTTAATGACCTCATCTGAACCCGAACCCCGAACTTAGAACTTAGAACTGATTTTACCGCCTTGCATATCCTTCAGTCCGGAACCACTCTACCGCTTTTGCCAGGGCGCCGACAACGGAATTCTGCGGCAGGCCCAGATCTCTT